>JAASTM010000397.1 GCA_021767325.1 Spirochaetales bacterium | reverse complement strand
GTTGTATTTTTTAGCTGTATAACGGGGGAAATAATGAATAATGAGATCTCAGCAATAGTAAACGATTTAAAAGAGAATTTCGTACCGCTAGTTCGAGAGCTGTTCGAAGACGATTTGAAAGCGGTCATACTGTATGGTTCGGCCGCTAAGGACACCTATGTGTCGGGAGTATCCGATGTAAACCTGCTGCTGCTCACCGGTACTACCCATCCTGAGAAGATCGTGCAGCTGGGAAACAGAGGGAAAAAGCAAATCAAGAAGCATCGCCTTTCTCTGCAGTTTCTCACTACCGCTGAGTTCGAAAACTCGGCGGACGTATTTCCGATGGAATACCTCGATATACAACACTCGCACCAGCTCATATGGGGCCAGGATGCGGTGAAGGATATGCAAATTGCCCCAACTTACTTACGCCACCAGGCCGAAGAGCGGCTGCGCGGCAGTGTGCATGCACTGCGGCAGGCACTGTTTGCATCTCAGGGCAAGTCCAAACTGCTCTCCGGGGTGTTAACCGACTGGTTCGGTTCGCAGACAGCTCTCTTTCGGGCGCTCCTGCGGCTGGCCGACGCGCCAACGGTGCCGGATGATCCCCGCGAGTTGGTAGACTCGCTCGGCTCCACTTTCGACATAGACGCCTCCGGCCTGTATCCGCTAATCAAGCTGCGGGAAGGCGATAAGCAGGGCGACGCCAAAGACATCGCAGTACAGGTGCTGCAGTTCCTCACTCAGCTCGTGCGGAAAGTCGATGCCATGGATGTAGAGAGAGGATCGTGATGCGGCGTCGAAGTTCATTATACAGAAAACTGCTTCCGATACTCCTGCTGTTGTTATTCAGCTCGGCACAACTCGCGGCACAGTCGCTGCCGGACTACCGCGGTTATGTCAACGATTTTGCCAATGTAATCGACTCTGAATCAGCCCGCAAAATCGAAGCGGCCGCCAGTAAAGTCAAGGAAGCCACCGGTGCTGAAATTGCGATTGTTACGGTCGAGAGTGTTGAACCGTATGCCGATATCAACGAATACTCTATCGAGCTGGCGGAGAAGTGGAAGGTCGGCGAAGCGGACCAGGACAACGGGATCATCTTCGTAATGTCAATGGAAGAGCGGCAGGTTCGGATTGAAGTAGGCTATGGGCTGGAGGGTGCGATTCCCGACGGCCGGGCCGGAGAAATCCTAGATGAACAGGTCCTGCCGTATCTGCAGGCGGGAGATTTCGGTACCGGGTTTTTAGCCGGCACAATCGAAGTTGCCCGCGAAATCGCCGACGAGTATAATGTAGAGCTGGGAACCCTGGATGCACCCCCGGCACCGACCCGGTCGCAGAGCAGACGCGGCAGTGATGACGGGGGAATCCCGGCCGGTTTGATTTTCTTCATTCTGATCTTTTTCTTCGGCGGAGGCAGAATGTTCTGGCCGCTGTTCTTTTTGAGCGGCATCACCGGTGGTCGCCACTACCGCGGCGGTTTTGGTTCGTCCGGATTCGGCGGCGGCAGCTTTGGTGGAGGCGGTAGCTTCGGCGGTTTCGGCGGAGGTGGATTCGGCGGCGGCGGTGCCAGCCGCGGCTTCTAGAGGATAGCATTAGGTAGAATACATATTCGGAGGAATACATGAGCGGAAAAAGCAGAGCGGGCTTGATAATAAGCATCGTTGTGATTGTGGTAATTATTTTCAGTCTCTTCTCCTGGTTCATCAGCACACGCAACCAGATGGTGACTCTGGAAGAGAACATCGATGCGGCCTGGGCGGAAGTCGACAACCAGCTGCAGCGGCGTAGCGATCTCATACCGAACCTGGTGGAGACGGTAAAGGGCTTCGCCTCTCAGGAACAAGAGGTGTTCACCAATATAGCGGATGCCCGGGCAAAGCTGGCCGGTGCCGGCAGTGTGCAGGAGAAGGCGGAAAGCTATAACGAACTGCAAGGCGCCCTCAGCCGGCTGCTGGTGGTAGTAGAAAATTATCCCCAGCTTAAATCGAACGAAAACTTCATCCGTCTGCAGGACGAACTGGCCGGAACGGAAAACCGTTTAGCCGTGGCGCGCAAACGCTACAACGAAGCGGTTCAGCAGTTCAACCGCAGAATCAGGATGTTCCCCGGATCCATAATTGCCGGGATGCTCGGCATGGAAAAGCGGGATTACTTCGAGATAGAGGAGAGTGCCCGGGAGGTACCAGAAGTAGATTTCAATTCGTAGCCGCCCCGGTTTACACCCCATACTCAGCAGCAGCGGCCGCTGATCCCGAAACACCAGGTTTACGGGGTCGGCGGCCGTTTTAATCAGAGCTCAGATCGTAGCCCAGAGATCGTATGGCGGATTTTGCAGTTTTGACTGACGCCACCACCTTATCGTACTGCTGTTCGGCTGAATCACGATCTCCTGCGGCAATGGACTTTTCAATGTTTTGAGTGAGTTCACGCAGGTGCGTATACTCTTCCCGGAAGGTGCGGAAATTCTCATGATCAACAATATGAGTAGTTTCGTTCTTCTCTAACCATGATTTCAGCAGAGTTTTAGCCAGATCCGGCGCGTGTTCACTGCGGCTCTCATTGCTCATCCAGGTGCGCAGCCTCACCGTCCACTCCTGCAACACCAGGGCTCCGATGGTAAACTGGCTCTGCTGAGTGCCGGCCAGACTGTTTGTCTCACCAGTATCCGACTCGCCGGCTTCGCTCTGCTCCTCGATCTTGAAGCGCTGGATTTCGCCGGCCAGCTCGGCGGCATTTTCCGTATTGCGGATAACCATGTCGGTCATATTGCTCTGGGCAAAGTTTACACTCTGGGTTTTGTCTGTCAGCGCCTTTAAGTGATTCACCGTCTCTTTCGAAAAATCCCGCAGCGACTGGAGATTCTCAGAGATATCGCTGACGCCGCTGGTCATCTCGTCGGAACCGGATTGGATCTCCTGGGTCACATTCTGCAGAGTCGAAACTGCATGCAGCATCTCTTCACTGCCGGTAGACAGTTCGCCGGCACTAGAAGCGATTTCACTGAAGGCCTGCACGAAGTTATTGACTTCACGGTTAACTTCATCAAAAGTTTGTCCCGTTTCCGCACTAATCTCAGTAGCCTGTTGAATCCGGTCCACAATCTCCTTCAGGCGACCGGATATCTTCTTGGCACTCTCACTGGTCGAGGTAGACAGGTTGCGGATCTCCTCAGCCACTACTGCAAATCCCCGCCCAGCATCGCCGGCGTGGGCGGCTTCAATGGCGGCATTCATTGCCAGGAGGTTTGTCTGTGCGGCGACCTTATTGATAACGGTGATCATATCCATCATATCCTGAATGCTGACCCCGATCTCCTGAATGATATCATTGGTCTGGGAGACCTTCTCCCCGCCTTTGCCGGTAATCTGGGCCAACTCCTCTCCAGCCTGTCGACGGTCTTCGGTGATACGGGCGACCGATTGAATGGAGGAGTTCATCTCTTCGATTGCCGCGGAGGTTTGGGTGACCGAGGAGGACTGGTTGCTTATCTGGCCGCTCACGCTCTTGATGGTAGCATCGATCTGTTCGGCTGCTGAGGAGGCCTCATTTATCCGCCCGTCCAGGGAGTACAG
>JAASTM010000396.1 GCA_021767325.1 Spirochaetales bacterium | reverse complement strand
CAAACCCAGTAATTCTCAGCCGCTGCAGCTGTTCGCCGTTCAGATGGTCGTGCAGCACTCTCCGCAGCCGGTCGCGGCGGGCCCCTGACCACTCGTTGGAGGTGAGATCGATATTCGAAAAGCGGTGCATCAGAACCAGTGACTTGCCACCTGGAGCGGCGCACATGTCCAGCACACGCTCACCGGCCTGCGGGTCAAGCTGTAGAGCTGTGTAATAACTCGCTTCATCGAGGAAGTACGCATCACCGGCTGTCTCCAGCCGGTAATATGTTGGCTCCCTGAGCATTGCCTGCTTGAGCTGCGGCCAGCGGGTGGCGTACATGTCCTCGTAAAAATCTTCAAAGCTTATTCTGGCTTTCTTCTTACCCATTCCAACTCTGCCAATAATCGGTTACAGTATTTAAATTATGAGCCATCGGCACTACAAAACGGTCATTTTCGACCTGGACGGCACACTTTTGTACACTCTACCTGATATTGCGCGGGCAGTAAATCATGCGCTGCAGACGAAGGGACTACCACCGCAGCCGGTAGAGGCGTATAGGCAGAAAGTAGGCTGGGGGCTGGACGAAACAGTTCGGTTGGCTTTGCCCGAGGAGCTGCAGCCGAGTGCTGCCGGCAGCGGTCTGCTTCGCGAACTGGTGGACGAGCTGATCAGTGAATACCGCCGTGCACCTTACGAGCTGACCACCCCCTACGACGGGGTTCCGGAAATGCTGAGCGAGTTGCGGCAGCGCGGCGCAGCAGTCGCGGTTCTGTCGAATAAGGAGCACGAGCTCACCAGGACCATCGTTAGAGAGCTCCTGCCGCAGACTGATTTTTTCGCAGTGCAGGGAGTTTCGGGCACGGTTCCGCCGAAACCGGACCCCACCGGTGTCCGGCAGCTGCTGGAAGCTGCAGAAGCTTCTCCTTCCGAAGTGCTGTATGTGGGCGACAGCGGTGTCGATATGCAGACGGCCCTCGCCGCCGAGCTGCGCCCCCTCGGGGTCAGCTGGGGGTATCGCCCGGTGGAGGAGTTGAGAGCGAATGGTGCCGAGGCCATTCTTAACCGACCCGCAGACCTGCTGGATATGTTCCCCGATTTACTATTGGACAGAATGTAAAGGCTCTTATTATACTGGAAGAAACGAATGGAAAAAAAGAGGTGGCGCAAATGAATGAAACCGAACTCAAATCAAAGGCCGAAGAGTACTTGTCATTAGAAACACACCCTTTCTTCAAAAAAGACCTGCAAAAGGTGCTCGATAAGAACGATATCGATAATTTGAATGACCGGTTTTACACCCAACTGAGTTTCGGAACAGGCGGTTTGCGCGGGGTAATCGGTGGCGGCTACAACCGTATGAATCCGTTTATCGTGCAGCAGGCTACCCAGGGGCTGGCTAACTACATAAACAAAGCGGCGGATGGGGGGTCGGCGGTGATAGCCTACGATTCGCGCAACTATTCCGACCTGTTTGCTGAGGAGGCTGCCCGGGTACTGTGTGCCAACGGTATCAAGGTGTGGCTGTTCTCTGCCCTGCGTCCTACCCCTGAACTCTCCTACGCAGTGCGGTCTCTGGGAGCGACAGCCGGGATTGTAGTGACCGCCAGCCACAACCCGCCGGAGTACAACGGATATAAGGTCTACTGGTCCGATGGAGGCCAGATAGTCCCGCCCCACGACAAGGGTATCATCGACGAGGTTCGCAATGTCGGCACTCAGATCAAACTGATGGAGCGTGAGGCAGCCGAGCAGCAGGGGCTCCTCGAGATAATTGATGAGAAGATAGATGCCGAGTACCGGCAGGTGATAAAAGACTGCAGCCTGCGTCCTGAGCTGCTGCAAAAACACGGCAGCGAGCTGAAGGTCGTGTATACTCCGCTGCACGGCACCGGCGGGGTAATGCTTCCCCGGGTTCTCGGCGAGATGGGGGTTGAAGTTATCGAAGTTCCCGAGCAGGCCGAGCCGGATGGCGATTTTCCGACCGTGGAATACCCGAATCCGGAAGAGGCTTCGGCCATGAAGATGGCTATGGACCTGGGAAAGAGCAAACAGGCCGATCTGGTTATGGGAACCGACCCCGATTCCGACCGGTTGGGAATCGCGGTTCCTAAAGGTGATAGCGAGTTTCAACTTATCAACGGGAATCAGCTGGGGGTTCTGCTGGCCGACTACATTTTTCAGTCGCGCAAAGAGCAGGGTACCCTGCCGAAAAAACCGGCCTTTGTTAAAACCATCGTGACAACCGAACTGCAGAGGCTCATTGCCGAGTCCTATGGAGCCGCATCCTACGATGTGCTGACCGGCTTCAAGTATATCGCCGACAAGATCAAACAGTTCGAGCAGACCGGTGAGACCTACGTGTTCGGCGGTGAGGAGAGCTACGGATATCTGGCGACCGACAAGATTCGCGATAAAGATGCGGTTTCATCGGCCTTTCTCACCGCAGAGATGGCCCTGTACCACCGCACCCGCGGAAAATCTCTGCTGGACCGCTTGAATGAGATCTACCGTGAATACGGCTATTTTCAGGAGATTCTGGTTTCGAAGGCCTTCAAGGGAATGGCCGGCAAGGAAGCGATGGACGGCTTGATGAGTCGGCTGCGGGAGAACAAGCCGGCCGAAATCGGCGGGATCCGGGTGTCCGCGGTAAAAGATTACCGTGAAAGTACCACCACCGACATGCAAAGTGGTTCAAGCGCCCGCGACATAGATCTGCCCTCATCAAATGTATTGCAGTTCATCCTCGAGGACGGCAGCATCGTTACTGCCCGGCCTTCCGGAACCGAGCCGAAAATCAAGTTTTACGCGTCCTGCCGCGGCCCCGCCGGAGGCGATCTCGAAGAGTCCCGGCAGGAAGTTGCCGGGAGATTGGCCAGTATACAGCAGACAATCGACAACTGGGTAGAATCAGCCCAGAAATAGGAGGCGAGAATGAAGAGTTACCGCAAAGAGCTCTGGTTCAATACCAAAGAGCGTTATCAGTTCGTACACATTACCCGGGATGTACAGGAGGCGGTGCAGGAAAGCGGAGTGCAGGAGGGCTTCTGTCTGGTGAACGCCATGCATATCACCGCCAGTGTCTTCATCAATGACAATGAATCCGGGTTGCATCAGGACTATATGGAGTGGCTGGAAAAGCTGGCCCCCTACGACCGCAGCGGTTATCATCACAATGTAGGTGAGGATAACGGCGATGCCCACCTCAAGCGCCAGGTAATGGGCCGGGAAGTAGTGGTGGCCATAACCGACGGGAAGCTCGATCTCGGCCCCTGGGAGGCTGTTTTCTATGGTGAATTCGATGGTCGGCGCCGAAAGCGTGTCTTGATAAAGATAATCGGCGAGTAGGGACGCCACCAGATGAAAGGTTATTTTCACTTTCTGCGGAAGGTTCCCTTCTTCCAAAACCTGAATGACGAAGATATTCGCGATATTATGCGCTACTGCCGTGAGGAGGATCTCTCCCCCGGACAGGTGCTTTTCTATGAGGGCGACACGGCCGACCGTTTCTACATCGTTATGGAAGGGGAGGTCGAGGTCTGGAAGGACTATGACAGCCCCTATGCCGACCTGCTGGCGGTTCACGGGGTGAACAAGCTGTT
>JAASTM010000395.1 GCA_021767325.1 Spirochaetales bacterium | reverse complement strand
CCTATGAGCTGTCAAGAAAAAGTTTTTAAAATGGAGGGCAATCTTTCAACTTACGGGCTTTTCTGGTACGATACTCGGCATTGGTGGTACTGAACATGGAACTAGAGGAAATCTGTAAAATAGTCGAGGCGCGGCTTCACACATCATCTCACTCCCGCAGCTGCAGGATTGAACAGGCATTCTCATCCGACCTTATGAGCGATGTACTGACCCTGTTGGCCGACAATCTGCTGCTGATAACCGGATTGAACAACATCCAGACGGTCAGAACCGCCGAGATGGCCGATATCTGCCATATTCTGTTCGTCCGCGGAAAACAGCCCAGCGAAAAGATGATTGAGTTGGCCGAAGAACAGCAGATTGTACTCATGTCGACCGCATTCTCCATGTACAAAACATCCGGCCTTCTGTGGACCGCCGGGTTGTCGCCAGTGTATTGAACAGTTCTTAGGCAAGAGAGGTAACTGAAAGCTGTGCATTTTGAATTCGACATAGAGGCCGGGGATTTTTCGAATGCCGGTTATGCATCTAGTAAAATCAAAAAAATTCTCAAACAGCTCAATTTGCCGAACAGTATCATCAAGCGGGCGATGGTAGCCCTGTTCGAATCGGAAGTAAACGTAATTGGTCACAGCTTCGGCGGCACACTGTCGATCGACATAGAAAAGGACCGTCTGCATATTCTGGTGTCTGACACCGGCCCCGGCATCGAAGATGTCGATTTAGCCATGTCGGAGGGCTATTCAACCGCCACCAAAGAGATCCAGGAGATGGGCTTCGGCGCCGGTATGGGGCTGCCCAACATAAAGAAGAATACCGACTATCTTGATATCCGCAGCAAGGCCGGCGACCATACCGAAATCGAAATGCTGATACACTTCGACGGGGAGGGCGAACAGGGGGATAGCGCCGGATGAAACCGCTGCCCTTTCACCACGCCCTAAAAGTCAGAGAGGATGTCTGCTTCGGCTGCACCCGCTGCATGACGATCTGTCCGACCGGAGCCATACGAATCAGCCGCGGCAAGGCACATGTAAACTCCGACCGCTGTGTAGACTGCGGTAACTGTATGGAGGTGTGTCCGGTCAACGCAATCGTAGTCGAGCAGGACGATTTTCAGAAGATTTACCGATATAAATACCGGGTTGCAGTAGTTCCGGCGGTCATGATCGGACAATTTAGGGAAGAGATAACCGAACAGCAGATTTACAGCATACTCCTGGAGCTGGGCTTCACCCATGTCTACGAAGCCGAGTTCGGCAGCGATGTTTTGCATGAGATCAGCGGGCGGTATACCACGTATGCCGACCGTTCACCGGTGATATCCACCTTCTGCCCGGCAATAGTACGGCTGATTCAAGTTCGATTTCCCTCCCTGGCGCAGCATCTGAATCTGATAAAGCCCCCCCTAGATATAACTGCGGCATTCGCCAAAAAACAGCTCCTCGACCGGGGGGCCGGCGAGCGGGAGATCGGCATCTTCTACGTTACCCCCTGCGCCGCCAAGATTGCCGCCATCAAGAGTCCGCAGGGTGAGGCCACGAGTATCTTCAACGGCGTCATCAATATGGACTTCCTGTTTAATCTGGTCCACAAAACTATCGTAAAGCAGAAGAACAAAGAGGAACCCCTTAGCGCCCCTTCCCGGCGCAACCTCTCGGGAGATGCGGTTGTCTGGAGCCTGACCATGGGAGAAGCCCCGCATATGCCGGGCCGCAGCTTGGCAGTCGACGGTATTCACAATGTAATCGAGTTTCTCGAAAAATTGGAAAACGGCGAAATCCACGGAGTTGACTTTCTCGAACTGCGCTCCTGCGACGAAGGCTGTGCGGGAGGTATTCTGGGATCGGGGAACCGCTTTCTGACTGCCGAACGGCTGCGTCACCGCGGCGAATCGATGGACGGAATATCCGACGAAATAAAGCGGGAGATTCACCGGCAGGAAGAGTATTTGGGCCGCAACCTCAAACTGGAGCGCATCGAACCCCGGTCCATCATGAAGCTGGACGACGATTTTCAGACAGCCATGGAAAAGATGGAGCAGATTCAGGACCTGCTGGAAAAGCTGCCGCACGTGGACTGCGGGACCTGCGGCTCACCCTCCTGCGAGGCCCTCGCCCAGGACATTGTGCAGGGCAAGGCCGACTTGTCGAACTGCATCTTCTACCAGCGCCGTCAGGAGCTGCTGGATGCCCGCAATGCCAAAGCCAACCTGCAGAGAATGATCAAGGTGTGGGGCCGCGAAAAACTGGAAGGCAGCTGAGCCTACATCGGCACGATGATTCTTCTCTGCCCGCTCCGGTTGAAGACATGCTCGGCTTTGTCCAGTATTTTTGCTTCGGCCATCGCCACCCTTACCGCTTTTTCAGCACTTTCATGGAGCGCAGCCGCCTGGCTCTTCACATCCGCAACCTTTACCTCCAGCATCTGATGGCGGGTCTGCCGTCTGAGCTCGTCACTGATCCCGTACAAACGCCGCTTCAGCCCGACCACACTTTTTTCGCTGGGAGACTTGGGCCGGGTGTCCTTGCCGACAATCGCAATCACCGCCTTTTCCAAATCCTCTTCGGAGACCCCTTCCCGGGCGATGTGGGCCAGTCCGTCCTCGTACACCTGCAGTGATTTCTCCACATGGGGATCGCGGTAGGAGAGAAAAGAGAAAATCCCCTCCAGCCCGTGGGTCGAAGCAGCCGCCCCGTAGGCCCCGCCCTGCATGCGTATCTTCTGCCACAGATAATCGGTTTTAAGCAGATGCGCCACCAGGATATAGGCCGCATAGCCGGGTTTGCCGTACAGGAGCCCCGGCATGGCCATGCCGCTGTAGCCGACCGAAGCCGGCACCTGCAGACTCTCCCAGGTATCCCCGTACGGTTCTATCAGGCGGCCGTCAGCCGAGGTGAAGTACTCTAGGCTCAGGCTGCCGCCTTTATCCCCGGGGGCGAACTTGGCCAAATGCTTCGCAACTTCAGCCCGGATCCGTTCCAGCTGGGAGCCCTCGGCGCTCATGTTCAACAGGAGGCGCTGACGGGTCAGCAGTTTGTCCCGCAGTGCTTTCAGCTCCTGCCCCAGGGCTTCGATTTGGGCTCCGGCCTCGGAGGGAAGCGAGGTGAGAAAGAGCAGCTGTTCTATTCCGCGCCATTCATCCTCGATACGAACAGCCGGCTCGAGATGCGCACCCGCCCGCAGTGTGGAGAAAGAGTGCCCCGCCGGGATGATCGCCGAACGCATGTCATTACGAAACTCCGTCAGGATCTCCCAAAGACGGCGGGCATCGTCCACCTGCGCGCTCTGCAGGAGGTCAAAGCTCAGCTCCAGAGCATCTTCCAGAGAGTCTTCCAGACACTTCAAGCGTACGAACAGGAATCCCATGTAGGATTGGGCATCGCCGACCACCGGACTCACATCCAGATAAGGGGAAAGGCCGCCGGTTTTCAGACTGAGCTGACGGGCAACCTCGTCGTAGGTCCTCCCCGGCAGGCCGGTGGAGGTCATTATCCTGCCCAGCAGCGGCAGCAACCGCCGCTCCCGCTCCGACAGACCGGTAATATTGAAGGCAAAGTCTATGTAAATGATGCCGTTTGTGAACAGGTCATG
>JAASTM010000394.1 GCA_021767325.1 Spirochaetales bacterium | reverse complement strand
ATCTGTGCGCCAGGTTACAAAGAAATCTTCTCTGAGGTCGTATTCCAGATGGATGGCGGCATACGGGTTTCCGGCAATAAAACCGAGATTGAGAAGCGGCGGATAGTCGAGGCTGTTTCTGTAGTACAGATACTCCTGGAACTCCGGAATCTCTTTGCTCTGATATTTCAGCCCTAGACCGAGGTCCAGAATCGGCCGGAAAAATGGGTCGCCCTCCGGCTGTTGGCGCTGTGTTTCGATCAGTGCTGCAAGATCGGCTCGGCTGGTGGCCGAAAGCCCGCCTTTCCGGTTTTCGATCTGTGTAAGGTAATGCCGGTATTGGTGGTGGGAATAGGGGCGGGAATAGAAAGGCGGGGCGAGACCGAGCTCTATAAAAAAACTGTCCAGAGTCTGCAGCTCGGGACTGCCGAGGCGGTACTGGTCCGGATTTTGGGCGCCAGCCGGGATGCTGACCAGGATGAATATAAGGAGTATCAGCACACCTGAGGTCTTCATTAATGAAATTTTAGTTTCTGACATGGATAATAGCAAATGGCCGGCGGTCCTTCCGCACCGCCTCGGAGGTATCTTCGGAGAACGCTTCGACCCTCGTGTTCCCGCTGCCCATCGAGTTCGGAGACATTCTCTCCGGATTGAAGAAGAACGGCGAAAAGGCGGCGAATCAGTAGCAGTGGACTTTAGAGAAGTTCAATCTACAGCCCAAGGGTCCTCCGGCCCCGACGGACTGCCGGCACTCCCGGATCCGCGGGGCCCACGTCTATAAAATTGAATTTTTATTCAATTATTGAGAGCCGCGCCAGTCGCTGGAGGCGGTTGCTGATTGCCTGGTGGCTTACGCCCAAGACTTGTGCGGTTTTACGCATGCTGCCGTGGGTGTTCATGAGCTGTAGTATGTCCTGGTAGGGGATGTGGCGTTTGGTGTAGTAGTCGAGCGTGAAGGTTCGTTCGCTGAAGGTGCGGCCGCAGGCGAGACATTTGAAGCGCAGGATAGTGCCGCGGAGTTTGGTGGTGTAGCGACCGGCTATATGACACCAGCTTTGTTCGGCCGGCGCGGCGGAATGATACTCACAGTTCGGGTTGGGACAGTATTTTGGTTTTTGCATACTTTTTCTCCTTCTAAAATATGGTTACACTTTATATAGAGGGCTGAAGAGGGCGCTTTGCTTCAAAATTTTCCGAAGTTTTTTGCGATTTTTTTGTGGCTTTGAGGCTTTGAGGTTTCAAGTAAAAAGGGTGATGGTATGAAACGATTTTTCAAAAAGACTGTAAAAATACTGAGTATTGACGGCGGCGGTATAAGGGGGTACATTCCCGCGCTCGTGCTGGCGGAGGTGGAAAGACGGCTTCGGCAGCTGGGGAATGAGAAAGCCCTGGGGACTCTGTTTGATTTAATCGCCGGTACCTCGACCGGTTCGATTATTACGCTGGGGCTGACTGCTCCTTCGGAGACAGGGGAGGCTGCGGGTTCGCCGCGGTATTCACGTACAGAGGCGGCTTTTTCGGTTGAGAGACTGGTACAGATGTACGCGGAGCACGGGCTGGAGATTTTTCCGCGCAGGAGTATCCGGCAGCTGCAGGAGATGCGTCACGCTTTTACGGAGAAGTATGATGACGGGCCGTTCCATGAAATCCTGGACGGATATTTCGGCCGGCGGAAAATAAGCGATGCGCTTACCAATACACTGATGACTACCTATGATATCGAGCGGCACAAACCGCTGATTATGAAGAAGGTGCCTTACAGGCGGCCGCAGAGCGAGAAGGGCGAGTATTATATGGCCGATGTGATCAAGGCCTCCGCCGCAGCTCCCACCTATTTCGCGCCGGTGCGGGTGGCGAGTGTCGACGGGAGCCGGCAGCACTATCTGGTAGACGGCGGGGTGTTTGCGGTGAATCCGGCAATGTGCGCTTTTGTTGAGGCCCAGCGGATTTTTCCGCATGCCCGCAGGTACGTGATTTTTTCGCTGGGGACCGGCGAGTACATACCGGATTGGGATATCGAGAAGGTGATGGGCTGGGGTCTGCTGGAGTGGCTGCAGCCTTCGAAAAAGGTGCCCGCCGTCACCATTCTGAATAACGGACAGGCGCAGGCGGTGGATTACCATTTGAGTCATATGCCGAAGGTGGAATACCACCGCATTAATGTTTCTCTGGGCGGCTGTAGTGAGGATATGGACGATGCCAGCACCGAAAATATGAATTGTCTAAGGCAGAAAGCCGAGCAGATTATTTTGGAACAGAGCAGTGCGCTGGAGAGAATGGTTAGTCTGCTGAAATAGGCGGGTCTTCGATGGTGAACACAGCTACCTGATCGTTCAGCTTTTGAGCGGCATCCCGCAGCTGTTCGGATGACTCTGAGATGACTGAAATTACCTTTTCGGCCGAGCTGGTTTGGCCGGTGATGGTGGCGGTTAGGCTGCGGACAGTTTCGGCCAGACGGGCCAGCTGTTTAATCGCTTCCTTTACGGTGGAGGTTTCTGTGTTGACCGAATCGGCCCCCGCTTTGACATCGACGGAGATCTCCTGGAGAACCTGCATGGCATTCATCACCTCTTCACTACCGATGGTGAGTTCGGAGGTGCTGGAGTTGATCTCTTCCAGCGAATTGACCACCGTCTGGATTTCCTGCTCAATCTCCTGAAAGGCGGCGCGGGTTTTGTCGCCGGATTCGGCGGCCTCATTGATCGAGCCGACAATCTCCTTGATTCCCGAGCTGATCTGTTTCGATTGAGATCCGGCCTGTTCGGCGAGTTTGCGGATTTCATCGGCCACAACCGCAAAGCCGCGTCCCGACTCGCCGGCATGCGCGGCCTCAATCGCCGCATTCATCGCCAGCAGATTAGTCTGACTGGCAATATTCTGAATCACCGACACGAAGTCCGATATAGAATCGACCCGTGAAAGCATCAGCTGGATTGCATTGTTGGTTTGCTCCAGCCGTTCACCCCCTTCGTGGGCGGTTTGAACCAGTTTGGCACTGGAGGTTTTCTTGGTTTGGGTGATGGCGGCGACATTGCTGAGAGAGCTGTTCATCTCTTCGATACTGGCGGTAGACTCATTTACCGCAGATGATTGCTCTTGAATACGATCGGTCAGTTTTCCAACCTCATCTGAAATTTTTTCCACCGAACTGTCGGACTGGTTCATCAGTGTGCTCAGTTCATCTACTTCAGAAGTGATTACATCGGAGTTTTCGGCGATTTTATGGATGAGGTCGGCCGCATCATTACTCGATTCTCCCAGCCGTTTTTCTATGTTCAGATTCAGCTCAGAGCTCGCCTTGATGCTGCCGACGATGGCATTCAGCCGGTCGGCGAACTGGTTCATGCCGGATGCAATCCGCCCCGCTTCATCCTCACGTTTTACCGGTATGCGCTCGCGCAGGTCGCCCTCGGTGTAGCGGGAAATTGCAGCATCGGCCTTCTTCAGCGGATTCAGCGAACTCCGCAGGATCAGGTAGTAGCTCAGGATTGCAATCAGAGCTACCGCAATGGTAATCAGCGAATTGATGGTGATAAAGGTGGTCAAACTGCCGTACTTGTGGGCCTGCGAAACAGCGTACCCGGTATACCAATCCCAGGGTTCGTAATAGCT
>JAASTM010000393.1 GCA_021767325.1 Spirochaetales bacterium | reverse complement strand
ATGATTAAGCTGGTATTGCTTCGACACGGCGAAAGTGTCTGGAATAAAGAGAATAAGTTCACCGGATGGACCGATGTTGATCTTTCCGAGAAAGGTGTGCAGGAGGCCCGTGAAGCCGGTAAAGTGCTCAAGGAGCAGGGATTTAGCTTCGATATAGCCTTTACCTCTGTTCTGAAAAGGGCTATACGAACTTTGAATATAGTCCTGGAGGAGCTCGACCTGCAGTGGATACCGGTAAGGAAGCATTGGCGACTCAATGAGCGCCACTATGGGGCATTGCAGGGATTGAATAAGGCCGAAACAGCCAAACGGGAGGGGGAGGAGCAGGTTCACATCTGGCGCAGGAGCTACGATGTTGCCCCGCCGCCGCTGACCGAAGATGACCCCCGCTTTCCGAAACACGAGCCCCAATACGCCCGCATGGACAGAGGGGTGTTGCCGCACACCGAGTGTCTGAAGGATACGGTTGAAAGGTTCATGCCGTATTGGTTTGATACCATCGTTCCGGCTCTCAAAGAGAAGAAGAAGGTTGTTATTGCTGCGCACGGAAACAGTTTGCGCGCCCTGGTCAAATACTTGGATGAAATCAGCGATGAGGATATTACCGGGCTAAATATTCCCACCGGCCTGCCGCTGGTGTATGAACTGGACGATGATGAGCTCACACCGGTCAAATCCTATTATCTGGGAGATGAAGAGCGTGTGCGCAAGGCAATGGATGCCGTTAAAAACCAGGGAAAAGCGGAGAAGTAAGATATGCGTTGGTCAAAACTAAGACGGGCTTTCATTATAGTGTTTACGGCCGCGTTGCTGCTGGCAGTTTTTGTCGGCTGTTCCGGCGGAGAGACTATTGAAGTCAAGTCGGAATGGGAAATAGTGATGGAGGGACTTGCCTTCAACCGTGGCACGGTTGCCGTGCCTGCCGCACAGGAGGTGGTGATCCGCCTGAAGAATACCGATACCTACACCCATAACTTCGCTGTATATCGCCAGGAAGGGGGGCAAGCAGCTATTGCCGGCCCCGTCGAAATTCCGGCCCACACAATCAAAGAGTTCTCCTTTACCACGCCCGAACAACCCGGTTCTTATTTTTATCGTGATGACGAATATCCGCATAAAATGACCGGTGTAATGATAGTCAGCGATGAGAGTGAGGTTTCCTTAGATTAAATAATATGCTGTCTCACCGCGGAATCGAGTAATTCCTGATACTTTTTGTCCAGCCTGTTTATCTCTAAAAGATGAGGCGGCTTCTGGGCTGTCCCGGCCTCGGCCGACTCTTCATGTTCCGGTAAAAGTTCTGACAGTCGGTCATGGTCCGCTCCGTAACGCTGCACCAAGAAATCTATGGATTCACGGCTCAAGGGCATTCCATGATAATTTACCAGTACATGTGCCAGGCGGTGGATAGGTGTGCGCATGTTTTTTTGCAGTTCCCGAACCAATGAAACTGCAATTCCCGCTTTAGTAGTCGCGTTCATATCCATTTCGAGAGTCGACAGATAAGGGGCATTCGAACTCTCGATTGCATACTGGAGTTCAAAACGGCTGATCTTCAGCTCATGCTCCAGTTTGATAGCAATATCGATTGCCAGCTTTTTGTATTCATCCGCAGTCGGGTTGGATATCTTGAGAAAAGTACCAATGAGCTTCTGAGCTTCCCGGGCACAACGCATTTTGCTGCTTTTCGACAGCTCGATTTGCTTCTCGACGATCTTTATACCGCGTTTGTGCTCTTTCGGTTTGAGCAGGTGAAGGGGAAATTGTTTAGCCGACTTCGATTTTACCTCATTATAACGCCGCTCTGCCCGGCGGAGAGCAGCGTAGCGTTTGTTCAACTGGTTATTGGCGGCCCGCAGTGATCGGTGCAATTCGATTGCGGTGTTCAGGTGTTCAAACTTTTCCTGCAGCTCCCTATCGCTATTACGTCTGCGGCGCTGAAATGGAATGCTGCCGGTCCTGCGTTTGAGTTCTTTGTAGAGCTGGTCCAACGCCTTCAATATGTTGGCATACATGCGGTCTACCGTGGTAAATACCGGGGCGGCAGCCGGTACGATATCCACTGGTTCGGACTCGGCGAAGAGCTCTGCCAGCGTACGCAGCTTACTATTGCGCACGTAAGCCGCCTTGCGAAAAGCAAGTCTGGCCCGGTCGAAGTTCTCCGAAACTTCGGTGAACTCCTTCGAACCGATGTAGCGCAGCGAAAATACGGGGATTGCCCGGCCAGCCAGCAGTTCATAGGCCAGAGTGAAGATCTCCTCCGCATCATTCAAGGTCATAGTGTTGAACTCATGCTCCTCTCCGGCCGAAAGAGTTCGGCCTATGAAGCCTTCCGTCCGAACTCTCCCGCCGGATCGGCTGGGAGGCCGGCCCTCGAAACGGCGCCGCAGCAGATCTGCAACTGTGTAGGAGGAGAGTGACAACTGTTCTATCGCCCGGGAAAGCCGGGCTTCAACGGCGCTGCGTTCGTCCTCAATCCGCACGAAGAGACCATTCTTGCGGTATATCTCTATACGCTGGGCAGTCTGCGCCAGGACCTCGTCGTCGGATACATCCTTGACCGCGGTTCTAACTGTCTCGGTTATTGCGTCAGGATTCTCCAGCAGGTACTTGGCCGCCAGAAGCCGGCGGTTCTCCGCGTCGTAAAACAGGAGAACCTGGTTCCGGGTGTGCAGAATAAGGTCGGGCAGGCGCACCAGTGCGAACTTGAGGGCCGCTTCAGCTTTTTCCAGCTCCTGTCCGCGGGTGATTTGATACAGGAACCGCATCAAAATAGCAAAGGCACCGGCGATGATGGTGTAAATGGCAAAATAGATGAACAGGTTGGAAGGGGCGCTTTTCCCATAGCCCAGCAGGTATCCTCCCTGCAGAGCTAAATAGGTGACGGGGCCGGCAGTCCAGGCCAGCTGGATAACTGTCCGACCCCAGGTCTCTTTGCGGGCTGCCTGGGTGACGCGTTTGAGAAAATCCTCGCCGAGATATTCTAGGTTCCCGGCGAAGGATGATCGTTTTGACCTGAATCGATAGCGTCTAAACCAGTTCATCTATGGTTCTTCATGATTCGATATCCAGATTATTCATAAAGCTATTCAGCTCGGTTTGGGTCGAAGTTATCTCCTTGTTCAGTTCTGTAATCCGGCTTTGCAGACCGGACAACTCATCCTCCTGTTGCGAAAGTGCGGCGACGTACTGACGGTAGAGCCGGGAATCCCGGTCGAGCTGCTCCATATTTCTGCTGATACGCTCCTGACTACGGTAGATGGAATCTATTTCCGCCTGAGTCTCGTTTTTACTGCGCTGCAGGCGGTCAATCTCCTGCTGCATCGATCGAATGCGGCTAAGGGCGCTGCGCAATTCTGCGGACATATCAACATTTTCCAGATAGAAGCTGATCTGTCCGCTGTCGAGATTACTGAGTCGGGTAGTGCGCTGTTGCGGCAGCTCTTCGACCACTTCGAGCTGCCGGCTGGCAGACTCGGGGGCTAAATCCCGCACGAAGCGGTAGTGAGCACTGGTTTGCTCCTCTGCCTGTTCGGGTTGAACGAGCTCCCAGCCGCTTCTTTTCGGATGCTGGATCATAAGCGTGGCCGCTTTGTCTCCGCGAT
>JAASTM010000012.1 GCA_021767325.1 Spirochaetales bacterium | reverse complement strand
AGTTTCCATTACTTTGTTGTTCGACAGAATGCCGGCGTTGTTCACCAGTATGGTAACCGGGCCGACCTCTTGTGTGATCTTCCGCACGGATGTTTCCACCTGTTCCGGATCGCTGATATCAAAGGCATAGGGATGCGCCTGCGGGCCGAGCCGCTCGGCCGCTGATTCGAGCTTGTCCCCGACAATATCGACCATAACCACCTCGATTCCCTCGGAAATAAAGGTTTCGGTCACGGCCATCCCCATCGTGCCGGCAGCTCCGGTTACCAGTGCAATTTTCGGCTTATCCATACGCGCCTCCATTTCTCCGTGCGTTAGCAAACTGATATATTACAGGATAGCCTTGAATAGTGGCGGGGTCAACAATGAATACAAGAAACTGTGCTTTGAGCACTGCTAATTCGGTGTCTCTATCATCTGCAGGTGTTTTCTTACAGTCGCTCGGTCTATCCCGAGTGTGCGGGCCGTTTTACTTATATTCCGGTCATTGTCCATCCAGCACTCATGAATTACCGCCGCATTGATCTCTTTAAGCTTTTTCTTTGAAAAACCGGCCGTTCCTGTCGGAACGGGAGAACTGTGCGGTTCGGGCTGAGCCTCCGCGCACGCATCCTGCTGAAGTTCACTGATGAGGTCCTGTTCGATTTCCTGTTTGTCCTGGTGCAGAGAAAACAGGACGCTCACTTTTTCGGCAAAATTCCTCAATTGACGCACATTTCCCGGCCACCGCGCCGCAAGTAAGGCATCTTTCAAACTGGAAGAGATGCCCTGCGCTGTGTAGTTATACTTTTCGTTAAAGCTGGAAACGAAAAACTGGAAAAGCGGAAGTATATCCTCCTTGCGCTTTCTAAGAGGTGGAATTTCAATATCCAGCACTCTCAGTCGGTAATAGAGATCTCGGCGAAAGCGACCCGCCTCGGTCTCCTCATACAAGTTTTTATTGCACGCGGCTATGACCCGTACATCTACATCGTAGAGGCGATTATCGCCGACCCGCATTACCTGCTTTTCCTGCAGTACCCTTAAAAACCGCGCCTGAACCGTATTGCTCATATCGTTCACTTCGTCGAGAAAAATAGTGCCTTTATGGGCCATCTCGAATAACCCCGGTTTGCCCCCCTTTTTGGCGCCCGTAAAAGCCCCTTCCGCATACCCGAACAGTTCGCTTTCGAGTAGGCTATCGGGAAGTGCCGCACAGTTTACTGCTACAAAGGGTCCGTCTTTTCTTAACGAGGAGTTGTGGATGCTCTGTGCAAACACTTCTTTACCGGAACCGGTTTCTCCCAACAAAAGAATAGTTGAGTTAGTGCTGCTGTAGCGGCGAGCCTTTTCGATTGTTTTCTTAATAGCTCCGTTCTTGGCGATCATGGTATCGAATTTGTAAGTGGCGATCAGCCCGCGGCTGGCCATCTGTTTTCGCATAATTCCTTCTAAATCTCTGATCCGGCCACTGCTTTGTAAAAACACTAAGGTGGCTGCATGGTTGCCCTCGCTATTTAGGTCCATCACCTCGACCATATAGTCTTTTTCTTTTACGCGTATAAGCTGGTGAGTCGCTTTATTGGCAACCGCCTCAACAAGCTCTTTCGGTGCAGTATCCGTATTGAAAGGGCGCCCTACCAGTTGGTCCCGGCTCGTTTGCAGGATCTGTTCGGCATGGGTATTCAATAACTCCACGCACCCGTCCTTAGCTAAGTACACAACTCCTTGGTCGCTGTGCTCCATTATTAAATTGAAGCGTTTATTACGAATTATCTCATTTTTCATATGGCCGAGAAAACTGGCCGCCGCCTCTACTGCCTGAAGGACCGCCTCGGGGCCGGAACGTACCAGTTCGCTGGCTATCCCCTGTTCCCTAGCAGTTTGCACCGAAACCGTATCCCCGATTACTATCTCGGCTCCCCACTCTCTGGCTTCTCTGATGACCGCTTCGATGGTCTGTTGGGAGTTTACCTGAAAGTAGCCCAGATTGATTCCAATGATTTCGGCGATGCTGCGAGCTCCGCTGATGACGTTCTCATACCCGACAACCGCTATCTTGCGGTTACGTCTTACCTGTGGATAGATGCTGCGCATCAGGTCGTAGCCGCTGACATCGATCTCGAAGACGGGAATGGTGAGGTTCTGACGCAGCAGAGAAGCAGTTCCGCCTCTGCTGACAACAATGTCGGCTTCATTTCTCGCGATTTGTGATCCGGCAACCTCGAGTCCCTGTTGAAGGTCCCCGAGTAATATCTTTACCGAATAGGGCGATGTTTCAAGGGTCGCTTGAGCCGTTTTTACTAAGTCTGGGTAGGGTGCTACTAAAAGGATCTTCATGAGGTGTATTTTACCATTGAATTTCTCATATGTCGAAAAAATAATCAATATTTCGCCAGTATGGTGATGATAAATTCACCATATGTATATATTGAACGTTCAGTACAGGCGGTGAAGCGATCATATTTTGTTGTAACAGTGGAATTTATAACAAAAATTCGCTCCTTTTTGTTTTTGGCACGATCCTTGCTTTTTATGGAGTGATGAAAAAGATACAACGAATTGTGATAGCTGATGACCTTACCGGGTCGAATGATACCGGAGTCCACTTTCTCGCTGCTGACAATGAGGTAGTTGTAGTAGTTGATCCAAAAAAAGATTCCTCGACTCCAACTGCCGATACTGTTGTGATAAACACCGACTCGAGGTTATGCAGCCGGGAGACGGCGTATCAAAAAGTGAGCGAGAGCATGAACGCTTATGTACATCCCCGACCAAAAGAGATCTATAAAAAGGTTGATTCTACATTAAGAGGCAACGTCGGTGCGGAAATCGATGCGGTAATGGATACGGTCGGTTTTCATCTCGCCTGTGTTGCAACTGCAACTCCAAGAAATGGACGTACTGTAAAAAATGGAGTATGTTACGTGAATGGAGTTGAGTTGGGCGATACCGAGATGGCCAAAGATCCGTTTACTCCGGTGCATTTTTCCGACATCCGAAAAATAATTACCGCGCAATCCAGACGCTCGACTGAGCTTTTGCCGCTGGAGATCATTAGATCACCCTTCGCAGAAGCACAGAGCTATCTTACCAAGCTTGTAGAAGCCGGAGCGGAGATCATAGTCAGTGATGCGGAAACTGTGGATGACCTGCGAGTCAGCACACGTCTGTTTGAGCATCTAGCCCAACAGGTACTCTATGTCGGCTCTGCCGGACTATTCCACGCAATGAAGGATACTGCAGTTACACACACAGACCGGGTTGCTTTGAACACGGATAATACACCAAAGATTCTATTCGTTGTTGGGAGCCTTATGGAAACCACTCTTTCGCAAGTTGAATATATGCAGCAGCGTAATCCGATTCATATCAGCATGCTCAGTACTGAGAACCTTTTGAGTGAACTGGAGTCTGAAATCAAGCTGCAAATAGATTCGATAAACTCTGCGTATCAGCAGAGCGATATTGTCTTGTTGCGCACCGACCGGAGTAAAACCGATGAGAGCCTAGTGGCGTCTAAGGTCGGTAGCACTCTCGGTCGCGTCGTGAAGGGGGTGGTCAATGCGACCGAGCTGGATGCGATGGTTGTAACCGGTGGCGATACCGCTCTGAACGTTCTCAGAAGCTTAGAAATAGGCAGCATAAAACTGATAGACGAAGTGTCGCCCGGCATTCCTATCTCCACAATCCAAATACCCGGAAGTACCAAACCAACACTATTCGTTACGAAAGCGGGTTCATACGGTGAGAGTAACGCTCTGGCCGGTGTACTGGATTATCTCGGCACAACAGGAGTAAAAATATGAAAATGGCATTTGATCTCTCTTCATCCTCTAGAACCGTAATGGGCAACGGTAGCCGTGAACAGCTCGGCAGCCTGCTTGTGAATTATAAACTCTCCAGCCTCGTAATACTCACGGATGAAGGCATCGAGAAGAGCGGAATTGCTGACGAAGTGTCCGCTTTTATTACTAAGGCTGGCATCGAACTACACACAATAGCCGACCTGCCCCGTGAACCGGGGGTACCGGATGTAGATAGAGTTGTCGAACGTGTGAAGCAACTGAACCCGGATGGTGTGGTTGCCATCGGCGGGGGATCGGTGCTAGATATCGGCAAGCTCTGTTCGGTATTGGTTCGTTCTGATGCGACCGTGCTGGAACTACTGGATGGCAAGGACGTTCCCCGGCATGCTACTTTTACTGCGCTGATTCCGACTACTGCCGGAACCGGGGCCGAAGCGACCAAGAACGCGATTATTGCTATCCCATCCCGCAATACCAAGGGAGCCGTAGTTCATGAACGCTTACTGCCGGATCTCGTGCTTCTCGATCCTGGTTTGACGTTGAGTCTTCCGCCGGGGATAACCGCTACTACCGGTATGGACGCCCTCTGTCATGCGATGGAGTGTTATCTATCGAAGAAGGCGAATGCTCTGAGCGATCTGCTGGCCTTGGACGCCATCAAGCGCATCGCCCGCTCCTTGAGAAAGGTTATGGGAGACGGCAGGGACATTGAAGCGCGCAGCGATATGCTGCTTGCTTCCTACTATTCGGGAATGTGTATTACCCTTTCCGGGACCAATGCCGTGCACGCCCTTTCATATCCACTTGGCGCTACGTACCATATCCCGCACGGTCAATCAAATGCCATGCTGCTTCCATATGTGATGGAACAGAATGTGGCGGCAATGCCGGTAAAAACAGAGAAGGTGGCCGAATGTTTCGGTTTTGACAAGCGAAACGATCGGCAGGACCCGGCCGATTATCTGGTCAAAGAGTTGCATACCCTGTTATCGGACTTGGCTATCAACACCTCGCTTAGCGATTTCGGAGTCAAACAAACAGACATGGATACCTTGATCCAAAGCGCCCATCAAAATCGCAGATTGATGGACAATAATCCGGTCGATCTTACGAAAGAGCAAGTTGGTGCGATCTACGCCCAACTTATGGAGGCTAAATAATGGCGCTTCCGCTGTGTGCAATCACTATGGGCGATCCTGCAGGTATTGGCCCTGAAATATTGATCAAATCGGCCGCCGACGATGCGGTTCGCGCGCAGGCCGATCTTATAGCCGTAGCCGACTTGAAGGTGCTCGATAGAGCGGCACGCGTTACCTCCGCACCAATCGAACTGGTTCCTATCAAAGAAATAACGCGAGAAGCGATTGAAAAGTTGTCGGTCCGGCAGCTGGCTGTGTACGATTTGGGCGGGGTCGCAGCGGACACCCTCGAATACGGCACAGTAAAAGCGGAATACGGGCGGGCCGCCTACGACTGTATTACCAAGGCGATAGATTTCGCCTTAGACGACCGAGTCGATGCGGTAGTTACCAATCCGATCAATAAGGAAGCGCTCAATGCGGCCGGAGTACCACATGCGGGGCACACAGAAATATTTGCCGCGCAGACGGGCACTAAAGATTACGCCATGATGTTGGTGCATGACCCCTTGCGGGTAGTGCATGTGTCCACCCACGTTTCACTTAGAGAAGCGTGCGACATGGCCACCAAGGAGAGGGTTGAAAAAGTGGTGCGCTTAACCGCCGATGCGATCCGGCGGTTGGATGGAACCGACGGTGTTGTCGCAGTGGCCGGGTTAAATCCGCATGCCGGCGAACACGGCTTATTCGGAAAAGAGGAGCTGCATGAAATCATTCCCGCAATAAAACAGGCCCAAGCCGATGGATTCAATGTTGCGGGACCTATACCCCCGGATACCGTCTTCTCCCGCGCGATGGGTGGTGAGTTTTCGGCGGTGGTAGTCATGTATCACGACCAGGGTCATATTCCTCTGAAGTTGGTTGGGTTTCAGGTAGATCCCGCCACAGGTAAGTTCAGAGATGTCTCGGGTGTAAATATTACCCTCGGTCTGCCGATTGTGCGTACATCGGTGGACCATGGTACAGCGTTCGACCTTGCAGGTAAGGGGCAAGCCAGCCATGCAAGTCTAAATCAAGCAATCGACTATGCGGTTCGTTTGAGCCGTGTGCGATAAATATTAAGGAGGGAACTGAAATGATGAAAAAAGCATTAGCCCTAATGATTCTTAGCGTACTCATATTAGCCGGAGCTATGGCTAATGGTTCGCAGGAGGAGGCTGGAAGCGGTCAGGTGCTGCGGATAATCCATCCCGTAAACAGTGCAAACTGGTCGCCGTTAAACGGAGGCGGGCACGAAGTTCGCTGGCTCTCACTGCAGTGGGCCAGTCCGATGTATTTCGATGCGGACGGCGAGCTGCAGCCCTATGTGTTCAGTGATTGGTCGGGTAATGCGGACAGTACCGTATGGACTTTTACTATAGCCGAAGACGCGGTCTTCTCAGATGGGAGCCCGATTACCGCAGAAGATGTAAAGGGAACCTGGGACCTTTCGACCCGCCCGAGTACAAAACATCAGCGGGTAAACCTGTTTCTGTCAGGGGTAGAAGGCTTTGATGCGGTCAGTACCGGCGAAGCCATGGAGATGTCGGGACTCGTGGTAAAGGACGATCGTACGATCGAAGTTACACTCAGTCAGCCCGATCCTATTTTCTATCAGAAGCTCGCAACTGCTCTAATTCCGCCGGTAAAGATCTCACAGGCGCAGGATGAAAACGGGCAGCAGATTACAGAGTGGTGGCATCCCAAGAACGACGTAGTGGTAAGCGGACCGTTCATGCCCGAGTCGATGAACTTGAACACCGGCGAGATCGTATTGGTGAAGAATCCGAACTTCTTCGGTCCGGAGCCACGACTCGACAAAATTATTATCAATACCGTACAAGATGCTCAAACAGCTACCATGATGCTTCAACGGGGACAGATGGATGCCCACACCGAGCTCAACACCCCCACTATGATTCAGGACTTGGGTAAGGAGTTTGCCGACGGATCTATGCTGGCCAAAGGACATCAGTTCTGGCTCAATTCGAGCAAAGCGCCGATGGACGATATCAATGTTCGTAAAGCTCTGATTCTTGCGGTCGATACCAAAGAGATGTTCGATGTAGCCTTTCCGGACGGACCGCACAAACCGGCCACACAAATCGTAAACAAGGTGAAGGGCGTGGATCCCGACTTCGAGCCGTATGGTTTCGATCCCGAAGCTGCCCAGGCTGCACTGGCCGATTCCAGTTACGGTTCCGCCGAAAACCTGCCCAAGATCATGTTCGTCGGCATCAGCAACCCGTCGCACGAGGCGGCCGCACAGTACATCGCCGAGCAGTGGCGCCAGGTACTGGGAATCCAAGGTACTGAAATGAAGCCGGCCATCGATAGTTACGAAGGCCCCGATCAAGGCAACATTCAAGTGTTCCGCGACGACGTCGGTACCCGTGTTCCCGATATGGTGTCTTACCTGATGGGTTCCATCCACTCCGATTCGGGAAATGCAAAGCGGAAAATGGGCGGCTATGAAAACGAGAGAATTGATGCTCTGTTAGAAGAAGCGGCCACTAAATCGGTGGATAACCCCGAAAGAATCGAACTTGCACAGCAAGCACAGCGCATTTTCAGAGATGACTGGCAGTATATTCCTTACCGCTACGACACGATGTCCAAATGGGCCATGCCGTGGGTAAAGAATTTCGAGAAGAACGACGACTGGCAGGTTATTAAACCGTGGGCTGTCCATATAGACGAAGAGCTGAAAGCAGAAATGGCTCAATAGTCAACTAATGCATAATATCAGGTGCGGGTGAAACAGATCGCTCGCACCTGCCTCTTGGAGAAGACATGTGGAAATATATATTAAATAGATTATTGCGATGGATACCTACCGTACTGGCCGTACTCTTTGTGGTGTATGCATTGGCCTTCTTCGGTGCAGGCGATCCGATTAAATTGATCTTTCTGCGTGCGCCGGGTGACGTGGCGTACGATCCCGAGCGAATCGAAGCCATGCGTGAAGCTGCCGGCTTGAACCGGCCTTTTATAGTCCAGTTCGGTGATTATCTATTGCACTTGATGCGGGGAGACTTTGGTAACTCTCTTACCAGTGGACGTTCGGTGGGAAGTATCATCGGTAATGCGTTTCCCATTACTCTGCAATTAGGCCTGGCAGCAACAGCACTCTTAGCTGTAATCGGAACAGCTCTTGGTGTTATTGCCGCGCTCAACCACAACAGATGGTTGGATAACGTTATCTCCGCATTTGCACTGGGAATATGGGGGGTGCCGGTTTTTGTCTCCGGCCCGCTCTTGATGATGCTGTTTGTGAAAGTGCTAAATATAATGGATGTGCCATACGGGTGGCACGGGCTCTTCGACTCGATGGTCATATTGCCCTTACTGGTATTAGCGATAACTCCGATGGCATTAATCATCCGGCAGGCCCGGGCGGCAGTATTAGAGGTATTAAGCGAGGATTTTATTCGCACAGCCCGCTCAAAAGGAATACCCGGATTTACTATCGTTATACGCCATATCATGCGTCCGGTGCTCACACCGGTAGTAAGCCAGCTCGGCCTTATCATCATAAATATGCTGAATAATGCGGTTCTGATAGAAACGGTGTTCGGTATTCCCGGTCTCGGACAGTTGGCGGTTACCGCCATAACCACTTCGGATTACCCGGTAATCCTTGCGCTTGTCTTTATCGGGTCGACGGTTGTGCTCACTGTAAACCTGCTGGTCGATATAGTGTTTCCTCTTTTAGATCCGCGCGCGCTTAGTAAGAAGGAGATTAAGGAAGCATGAAAGAGAAAATAAAAACTATGGATCCCGTTTTTAAGCCGGAAGATAATGTAATTAACAGCATAGATAATGCGCCTACTGAAAGCCTTACGAAAGATGCGTTTCTGCGTTTAATCGCCAATAAGGGTGCGGTCGTTGGATTGATTATTATTTCATTGTTGATATTCATCGCTCTCTTCGGACCATATATTACACCCTACGATTTTCTCTCGCAGAACCTGGAGATTCGCAACCAGGGAATCTCTTGGGCGCACCCGTTTGGAACCGACGACCTCGGCCGCGATGTCCTGAGTAGGGTCATTTACGGTGCTCGTACCGCCGTTATATTATCGATCTCGATTACAGTGCTGAGTTTTTTAATCGGCATTATTATCGGTTCGGTGGGGGCGTATGTCGGCGGTAAAGTCGATGCCTTTATCGTGTGGCTTATCGACCTGACGATGTCGATCCCATCACTGCTATTGGTGGTTGTAATCAACGCCTCGCTGAAGCCGCCGATGATACGCTGGATGGAGGAACAGTACCTGGCTACCAAAAATCCGATCTTCAGGGAGACAATTTGGGTCGATTTTGTGCTGGTGTTCGGTTCGCTGGCCTTGATTAAATGGCCGAAGGCGGCTCGAATCATCCGGGGGCAAATTCTCTCTATTCGGAATAAGAATTATGTGGTCGCGGCCCGCGCCGCCGGCGTAACAACCTTCGGTATATTGCGCCGCTATATTATTCCCAATGCGATGGGGCCGGTTATCGTGCTTTTCAGTGCGATTCTTGGCGAAGCGATGGTATTGGAGTCCGCCTTCAGTTTTCTCGGAGTAGGCGTACGTCCGCCGATGCCCAGTTGGGGAAACATGATCAGCGACGGTTTGCGGGTATGGCACCTACATCCACATATTTTGGCCGCACCGGCCGGAGTGCTGGCGGTTGTCACTATGGCATTCAGCTTTCTGGGTGACGGCCTGAATGACGCATTTAATCCGCGACAGTGGGAATAGTGCATGGAACAGGAGAGACAAGTGAAAACTATATTAGAAGTGCGTGATCTGGAGACGACTTTTAAACAACGAAAAACCAAAGTACACGCAGTAAACGGCGTCTCTTTTACGCTGAAGAAAGGCGAAATGCTGGGGGTTGTCGGAGAGAGCGGGTGCGGGAAAAGCGTCAGTATGCTGAGTATAGTCAACCTGCTTCCGCCTGCGGCTACCATCGAAAACGGGCAAGTACTGTTCGACGGGAAAGATATTCGGAAAATGACTCGTCGGCAGGTGCAGCATATCCGTGGCAAGAAGATCGGTATGATCTTCCAGGATCCGATGACCTCACTCAACCCGGTTATGAAGATCGGGACTCAGATGATCGAGGCCCTCAGATACCATAATAAGCTCTCTAAGGAAGCCGCCCTGGATAGGAGTGCCGAACTGCTGGAACTGGTAGGGATCTCGAACCCGCGCGAACGTTTGAACGAATATCCGCATCAGCTTTCGGGGGGGATGCGGCAGAGAGTCATGATAGCGATGGCATTGACCTGCGATCCGGAGGTCTTGATTGCCGACGAGCCCACCACCGCGCTGGACGTGACAATCCAGGCTCAGATAGTAGAATTGATCAAGGATATCCGGTCGAAGCTCGACTCTTCGATCATTCTGATAACTCACGACCTCGGTTTGATTGCGGGGATGGTCGATCGGATTATCGTGATGTATGCCGGTTTTATCGTCGAGGAGGCTTTGGTAGACGAGCTGTACAAGAATCCCCGCCACCCCTACACAATGGGCCTGCTGCAGAGTATCCCGAAATTACGCGGATCTACCGTAAGCCGGCTCTCCTCAATCGACGGATCGCCCCCGGATCTGCTGGAGAAGCCGCAGTTCTGCCCCTTTGCTCCGCGCTGCACGTTCAGTATCGATCGTTGCTGGAAAGAGAATCCGACCCTCTCTGCGGTGGACTCCGTGAGCGGAGACGGGACGCACAATGTGGCCTGTTGGGTAAATACGAAGACGGGGGAGGCGAGATGAACGCACAACAGAGTAACGTAGTACTTTCGGTACAAGACCTAAAAAAGCATTTCCCTGTGAAACTGGGAGCCTTTGGCGAGCGCTCTGGTGTAGTGCATGCCATAGACGGATTGTCGATGGATATTTTCCGCGGTGAGACAATCGGTCTCGTGGGAGAATCCGGCTGCGGTAAATCGACTACCGGATTTACAATTGTCCAGTTGCACAGGGCGACGGCCGGACATGTCATTTTCGACGGGCAAGATCTTACTACGCTGGACGAAAAAGATTTGCGGCCCCTACGGAAACGGATACAGATTATTTTTCAAGATCCCTATTCTACTCTTAACCCCCGTATGACTATCGGTGAGAGTATCGGCGAACCGATTCGTGCGCATAACTTGATGGGGAAGAGCGAGATCAAAAACCGTGTGGCCGAGCTGCTGAAAGACGTCGGACTGAAGCCGGCGCTGGCGAACCGCTATCCGCATGAGTTTTCCGGCGGACAACGACAGAGAATTTGTATCGCCAGGGCACTGGCGATCGAACCCGAGTTCGTGGTCTGCGACGAACCGGTTTCAGCGCTGGATGTGTCGGTGCAAGCCCAAATTATCAATCTGATGCAGGATCTGCAGGAAAAGTATAACCTCACATATCTGTTTATCGCCCACGATTTGGCGGTAGTTCGTCATATATGCGATCGAATCGCGGTGATGTACCTCGGCCGGCTGGCCGAGATAGCCGGTAAGAACGATTTGTTCGAAAATCCGCTGCATCCGTACACCAAGGCGCTGCTTTCTGCGGTTCCGGAAGCCGATCCAGATGCGGAGCGCGATCGCCAGCGGATTATTCTGGAAGGGGATGTGCCCGACGCTCTCGAGCCGCCTAGCGGCTGCCGTTTCCATACGCGCTGTCCCCTGGCACAGGAGATATGTTCACGCGAGGTGCCCGAATTAGAAGAAAAGGGGCCAGGACATCTGGTTGCCTGTCATTTAGTATAACAAGGAGTGAGTATGTTTCAACCGAAAGGAGTGCTAACCGCACTCATTACACCAATGCATGCGGACGAGTCGATCAATTATGCAGAGCTGCGCCGACAGGTGGACCGCCAGATCGAAGCGGGAGTGCACGGTCTGTTTTGTTTAGGAACAAATTCGGAGTTCTATGCAATGCAGCATGAAGAACGACTAGAGGTTGCCCGGACAATCGTGGACCAAAACAGTGGACGTATACCGATTGCCGCCGGGGTAGGCTGCATAACTACCCGCGAAACGGTGGAACTGGCGCGGGCGACTGCGGCCTTAGGGGTAGATGCGCTATCTGTTATCGTTCCCTATTTTGTCGGACTCTCCCAGGATCAGCTCTACCGCCACTACAAAACTGTTGCCGAGTCGGTAGATATTCCGGTTATGATCTATAATATTCCCATGCGCACCGGTAATCATATCGAACCGGAAACCGTTAAGCGCCTGTCTGAGATCGATAACATAATCGGTATTAAAGACAGCAGCGGTAAAATGGAGAATGTGAAACGCTATATTGACCTGACCGGAGATGACTTTTCCATGCTGGTTGGAACCGATTCGCTTATTCTGGAAACCCTCCAGTATGGCGGACAAGGTGCGGTTGCCGGCTGTGCGAATCCATTCCCCCAGCTCATGGCGGGAATTTACGATGCCTGGAAGGCCGGCGATTTGGACACCGCCCGCACACGACAGGAAAAAATCGGGCCCTTTCGAACTACCTTTAAGCTCGGAAACCCGAACTCGATTGTAAAGCGGGCGATGGTACTGATGGGATACGAAGTCGGTCCAGTACGCGAGCCGGCCAATATCGTGAGTCCTGATATTGATAAAGCACTTGAAGCGGTTTTAGAGGAATATAAATAACACACGGCCTCCTTTATTTTTTATATGTATACCGGTTCTATTCGTGTCACGGCACGAATAGAACCTCTTTTTTTGCCGCTGTGGTGTGGATTCGGAAAAATGGACTAAAACAAAAAGACAAAACTCAGCTCCCACGTTATAATCATCCCTGTTGTGAAAAGCAGACGACGAACCCCACAATTGCATGCTGTTCTCATTTTCATTGTACTGCTTCTCGTGTCAAGTTTTTCCGCTCCGGCGGTTGAGCGGTCGGTTGCCGAAGAACCGGCGACCGCGCGGCAGACAGCCAAGAGAACGGCGGTTGAGCGGCCAGCAGCCGACCGCCCACAGCAGACCGATGCACCCGCTGCGGCCCTCCCCACCACCCAAGGCCCGCACATCCAGGACGGCGTACTCGATCTGCGAACCTATTCCTTTGAAAAAGATGGCCCAATCAAGCTCGATGGTGAGTGGAAGTTTTACTGGAACCAGCTCATCCCACCGACCGGGGAAGCGGAGGGCCCGACGGCCCCCATCCACATGCCCCTACCCGGAATGTGGTCCGATTCATCCCTCTCTACAACAAAGATCAGCGAATACGGGTATGGAACTTACCGGCTCGAGGTGCTGCTGCCGGCGGAGTACCCCGAAACATTCGGCCTGCGGTTTGGGTTTATCGGATCTGCGGCCCGGATGTACATAAACGGAACGCTGGTGTACCGGGCCGGCCAGGTCGGCATAACACCGAAAGAGTCGATTCCCGAGTGGCGGCCGGCGGTGGTCGATTTTCAGGCCGATCAGCCGCGGCTGGACATTGTGCTGCAGGTTTCGAATTTTCACGACCGGACCGGGGGTGTAGTCGATTCAATCCAGCTGGGGACGGTATCTCAGGCGTATCAGCACCGCATCAATCGCATGCTCTACGACATGTTTCTGTTCGGGGCACTTATTATCATGTCCATCTACCACCTCGGCCTGTACTATTTCCGCCGCAGCGATGCTTCGCCCCTGTTTTTTGCCCTGCTGACCCTAGTGCTGGCCTTCAGAATAATCCTGTACGAAGAGCTGATGATTCTGAAATTCTTTCCGGATATGCAATGGGCCCTAATAGCGAAACTCGGATATCTTACTTTTTCGCTGGCGGTGCTTTTCTTTTTCCGCTTTATCCATGCTCTCTTTCCCGAGCACGTGCACCGGCCGGTGCCGCGGGTAATAGACATTCTGGCACTGCTCTACTCATTGGTGATCATGCTTACGCCGGCTACGGTGTATATGCGTCTGCTGGTGTATTTTCAGCTATTTACCATAACGGTGGCCTTGTATGTATTCTATGTGCTGGTAAAGGCTGTGCACACGCGCAAAGCCGGCGCCGGCCTGTTTATAGTCGGATTCAGTTTTTTGTTTGCCACAACAGTCCACGACATAGTGAAGACGTACATGGTGCTGCCGACCATATTTCTGGTGCCCTTTGGACTGCTCCTGTTCATCTTTTTTCAGTCGATGGTCATGACCAAGAAATTCGCCAATGCGTTCCGACGTTCTGAAGAGATGGCCGCCCACCTGTGGCAGCTCAACCAGTCGATGGAGCGCTTCGTTCCGCGGGAGTTCCTGCGCTTTCTCAAAAAAGAAAATGTAATGGAGATCGAACTCGGCGATCATGCCAGCCACCGCATGACCGTGCTGTTCGCCGACATCCGCGACTTCACCAGCCT
>JAASTM010000392.1 GCA_021767325.1 Spirochaetales bacterium | reverse complement strand
TTGCAGAATATCCTCGACCTCATAAAAGGCATTCTCCAGACGGGAGGCCTGTTCTTCCATATCGGGGAGAATTTCGGAGACCTGTCGCAGTGAACGTCGTCCCTCCCGCAGCCCCGCCAGAGCGCCGCCGCTGTTTTCAGCCACGCTGTCGCGGGTGGTCTGGAACAGTTCGAACAGCTTTTCATACTGGTTCAGCATGCTGCGCTCCTGCGTCAGTTCCTCCTCCTCGCCCGGTTTGAGCTGGGCGGTGTCGATCTCCTGAATCGAAAACTCCAAGAGATCCTTCTCCCGCAAAAGATCGCGCTCGGACTGCCTCAGCTGTTCGAGCTCCTGTTTCATTCTGCTCAGCTGATAGAAGTCTGAGTAGAGGCTGGCCGCAAGCTCAACATTGCCGGCATATTGATCGAGCAGGCGCCGGTGATTATCGATCGATAAAAGCGACTGGTGCTCATGCTGCCCGTGCATATCAATGAGAAAGGAGGTAAACTCCTGCAGATCTTTGCGGGTAACCTTGGAATTCTGGATAAAACTCGAGCCCTTCCCTGAACTCCTTACAACCCGGCGCAGCAACACAGCTCCCTCTTCGGTTTCCAGTTCGCGCTCTCTGAGCCAGTTCAGAGCATCCGGCTGATTCTCCACCCGCATAAGCCCGCTTACCTCGGCTTCTTCACTTCCGGTTCGAATGGAGCTCACATCGCCCTTATCACCCAGCAGCAGCCCCAGAGCACCCACTACTATCGATTTACCGGCTCCGGTTTCACCGGAGAGAATGTTCAAGCCGGTCTCGAACTGCACATCGAGTTCGTCAATGAGTGCATAATTGCGAATGGAGAGCTCCTCAAGCATTTGAACCTCCGGACCAGTTCAATTTCGAACGCAGCACCTCGTAAAAATTCCGCATATCCGACCGAACCAGCAGAGCTTTGCTGTGGGATTTTTCAAAAATAATATTATCTCCCTTTTCGAGGGGGAACTCCTCCTGTCCGTCGATGGACAGCAGCACCTCACCCCGCTGATCGGGCTCTACATTAGCAAAGATGACATCGTTCCCCGAGACTACGATCGGCCGGTTACTCAGAGTAAACGGACAGATAGGGTTGAGAATGAAGGCTTCGATCTCCGGATCTAGAATCGGCCCGCCGGCGGCTACACTGTAGGCAGTAGAACCTGTGGGTGTAGATACAATGATGCCGTCGGCCCGGTACTGTCCGAGAGATGTTTTGTTGAGAACCAGATTAAGCCGCACGATTTTGGAGATGCCGACGCCGCTAATCACCGCATCGTTCAAACCCCGAAAGGTGGCAATTCGCTTACCCTGCCGCTCAACCATCACCTTGACCATAATACGGCGTGAAATACCCAGCTCGCCGGACACGTATTTCTCAAAGGCAGAGCGCCATTCGTGCTGTGATATCTCGGTAATAAAACCGAAGGCACCCAGATTCACCGCTAAAATCGGTATACCACGACTTTCAACAATACGCGAACTAAAGAGTACTGTGCCATCGCCACCGAGAGAGAACACAAAATCAATATCCTCAATGGAGGGTATTTCCGGTTTTCCCTTGAAACCGAACACCTCGGTTTCTATCCCCCGTTCACTCATATACTCTTTGATCTCTTCGATGAGCTCGGCAGCTTCGGTTTTGTGGAGATTGGCGATTATCAGCACCTTTTTTATCATTCGGACCATTCTTTTTCCTATGTCCATCCCCCTACGGCAGAGTAGATAATACCTTGCTCACCGTTTCGATTTCCGATTTTGACAACATCGGATATAAAGGGAACAGGACGCAACGACGGTATATCTGGCGGGCACCCTCGCAGGAGGCGGTATCCGCATCGCTGAAAGCAATAATACTCTCCGCAAAGGCTTGCTCCGTGGCTACTCCCTTTTTACGGGCATAAGCCTGTATGTCTTTTACCCCGCCCTTCACAAACACCGGAAAGGTGGAGGGTATATGCTCGGCCTCACCCTTCTGAATCGGGGTAGTATGGCGTCCCTTACGGACTGCATTAATATAGAGACTGTAAATCTCCCTGCGCTTCAAAAAAAAACTTTCTTGATCCTTGAACTGCGCCATTCCCAGGCTGCTGTTCATATCCGGAAGAAAACGCTCTGCCGGCCATTCCTCGGAAAGCTTCTTGATGCGGGTGGTATACTTCTTGCGGGAACCGAGTACCGCCGTTCCGCCGCCCGTATTCAAGGGATCATGCGGCTCCATACGTAAGATTACTACATCTCCATATGAACCGCACTGTTTATTTCCCGTATTACCGCCGATTGAAGCACTTATATCTTCGATTATCTGCAGTTCCAGTTCCGACAGCCGATCCATATCCGGTACGAAGCCGAAGGGTGAATCAACAATCAAGGCAGCCGCATCTTCAGCCAGTGCATCCGCTTTTGACAAATCGAGGGTCAGAGAATCGGAATCTACGTCGCAGAGTAACAGCCGATACCCGTGCGCTTCGATACTGCGCTTATACAGAGAGGCGCTGAGAGGCGATATAATTATTCCCGCCCCCTCCTCTAATTCAAGCGCTTCAATTGCTAGATCGATGGCTCGCTCATATTCACGCAGCAGAACACCACCGTCGGTCTCGAGAAAGGCCGACAGGTCGCGAACGAACTGCTTGGCCACGGGGCCGTTTGTAATTGAATCTGACACTAGACATGACAACACAGCGTCCATCTCTTTGCGCCGGATTGAAGGTCGAAATACTGGGATCATTGGCTGCTCCGATAAGCTATTTAGGTTGCAATATCTCCGAGTTGCTGGAGCTCCTTGGGATCGAAAAGACGCTGGATATCGAGCACTATCAGATAACCGTCATCCCGATTGAAAACACCCTGAATATATTCAGCCCCAATTCCGGATATCATTTGAGGAGGAGGCTGCATTTTATTCATATCTACAGTGAGCACGCGCGAAACTTTGTCGATTACCACTCCCAGTTTCATGCCGTTGATGTCGATGATAATAAATCCGCTGAGCAGTTTGTCCTCTTCACTGAGTGCCGCACGCCGTAAATGGAACCGCTTGTGCAGGTTAATGATAGGGATAATATCACCGCGCAGATTGAATATCCCTTCAACATAGGCAGGAGCGTTGGGAATCGTCCGTACATCTTCAACCCGAACAATACCGTCTACCGACATGATATCGATGCCGTACAGCTCATCTCCGAGTTGAAATGTAACCAGCTGCATCTGTTTTTCTTCGCCGTCAGCCATGTCACCTCCTCGTAACATGAATAGAATAATGGAGTTACTTCAAATTTGCAATACTAAGTATTTTTACAGTATGATTACAGCCCTTAGACGGGGCCTGTAGGCTCGATTTCAACCGAATATCGGCATCAGTAGACTATCAGCACCGGCAGTTTGCTTTTACGAATCACATGTATCGTGGTAGATCCGAGCAGATAGGCTACCAGCTTGTTACGGCCATGCGAACCTAACATGATGAGATCGGGTTTTTCCGCCTCCATCATCGTATCGACCGCCTGTATCGGATCTTCCTCCTGCTGTATCAGCTTTACGTTCACACTGTGCTGAGTAAGATATTCGATTTCGTTCTGATACGGTTCACTGTCTTCCTCGCATTCCGCACACAGA
>JAASTM010000391.1 GCA_021767325.1 Spirochaetales bacterium | reverse complement strand
TGAGGGGAAAGCCCTTTTCGATAGGGGCGGGTCGAGGTGATGGCATCGTAGGCATCCGCAACACTCACGATTTGAGCTTCGACCGGGATTTCATTACCCGCAAGCCCGTCAGGATAGCCTGACCCGTCGTACCATTCATGATGATTTCTGATGATATAGAGATGGTCCTTTAGAAAGCTTATGGGTTTTACGATTTCAGCACCCTTCAAGGGGTGCTGCTTGATGATGTTGTACTCCGAGACTGTCAAATTCTTCGGTTTTCGTACGATTGACTCGGAGATACCGATTTTGCCTACATCGTGCAGCAGGCAGCCGATGCGCAGGTACTCCAGCCGCCGCTCGTCCAAGGAGAGCTCCCGGCCGATACGCACCGAGAGTTCGGATACCCGCTCGGAGTGACCGCGGGTGTAGGCGTCTTTCTCTTCAATTGCCTGAACCAGCGCCCGCACAGTGTTCAGGTAGCCGCTCTCTATCTCTTCCTTCAACTGCGCTTTATGGAGCGTTTCGGCGATTGTATTGGTAAAGATCGACAGTTCATCCAAATCCCGGGGAGTTACGTTCTTGGTACTCTTCAGCCGGTCGGCACCGACTATCCCGATTACCCTGTCGCCGGTTCTCAGTGGAGCGATAATGAAGGAAGACACATCGAAATTCGTTAGTATCCGGTTCGTGAGATGAAGACCCGCCGAGAAGGGATCTTTCACATACACCGGCCGGGCATGCTGGAAAACTCTGGCGATAATGTTCTCTTTTCGGTTCAGGGGTATACGATAGCCCTGCAGATACCGGTCGATAGCCTCGGGATTATCACCTATTGCATATTTGAACTCCAGATAACGCTGGTCCTTGTCCACCAGCATGATGATTGCACGGTCGAAGTCGAGCACCTCGACCATCGATTTCATGGTCGCCTTGAGAATCTCCTCGGAATTATCCTGGGATACCAGCATATTCGAGGCAAGATTGACCGCCCGCAGTTTTTCTACCTTGTCATACAGTTCATGGTTGAGGCGATTAACCTCATCATACTGTTTTTTGAGGGCCAGTTTATCACTTTCAATCTGCTCCAGTGCCGATAGGAGCTGAGTTTTACGGGTGTGAAACATGTTCAGCAGATGATACGGGCGCCAGCTGTTGGTCTGGAATTTCAGATTGAACTGACAATAGGGATCACCCCTGAAAAAGCAGTACGGCTCATCTATCTTGGCCGGCCCGAGACCCCAAATAGTGGGGATGGCCGAATAGATACCGCGGTTGAAACTGCAGATATCCTTCGACAGAATCCGGTTCTCCTTCCAGTGCAGCCGCACGACTGCCCTGGAGGGGGAGCTGTAGATAGTCTCCATGATCTTGGTATAGTTGAACTGTGAATTGATGTGATTTATACGCTTCAAGAGACCGGTTGGTCCGCTGAATGTGGCTAGAAAGAACTTTTGAATATATCCGAACTCTTTGTTCGCGATGGATGAGCTCCCGATCTTATATGGAGCCTCCTCATCACCCAGAATTATCCGGGCATTTTCGAATATTTTTACAATCAGTTCACTGGTTACCCAGTTGTTCTCGTCGGTCAGAACCGTCTCGGGCGAGGTCTCCGCGTCATAAGGGGCGGGCAGATTCTTGAATAAGAGCGCAGCCTTGTCGGGCACCTCACGACGTACATAGTCATACACCACCCTGATATTCATGCAGTTTACTTCGTTGTGGCGCTCTATGCTTTTTCTGTAAGGCATCCGAGTTTTTAAAACCTCTTCGTGAGGTACTCGTCCCGGGTTATCGATTGAATAGTTTCGAGATCGGCAATATTCAAATAGGTTTGCGCAAACTCAAACACCTGCCGATACGAAAAGCGGTAACCGAATTGTTCGAAGAACCCGCCGAGCACCTTTTTTGGTCTCATTAATGAGTATCGGCAGCTCACCTCTAAAATCGGTAGTGATTTTTTTTCACAAATGAGTTCGATTTCGTCCGCATTCAGCACCAGCATCGGCCGGTATACCGAATATCCCTCCGGCATTGTGAGATAAATATAAAATCGCTGTGAAATCTCCAAAAAACGCTCCGCCGAATACACCTCGGAATGGGTGGTCGAGTCGGCCAGGGAATCTCCCACCAGCCGGTTGAGCGCATATCCGGCTAGGTCCCACAAGCTGTGTCCGGACACCAACACGATATCCCGGGGCGGCCGCTTTACCAGCGAAAACACTTCCGGCAGGGCCTGTTTGCGCAGGTTCTGACAGGGCCGGCAGGGATTTTCGGCCTCCTCGAGTACCGAATCATCAACATCGGAACTGCGGTAGGTAATATCCACACCCTTGGGTGTCCAGTACTCCTTGAGGATACGCTCGTACTCCTCGGTATACCGATGCCGCGGGAATGCGTAGGTAAATGCCAGCAGCTCAAAATTGTACTTCTTTTTCACCGCATTCAGCAGTTCGAGCATTGCGGAAGAGTCCTTCCCGGCCGAGAAAGTCACCGCCAGCAGCTTTCCGTCCATCTGCTCGAGATACTCCCGGTTCAAGCTCTCCCATTTTTCAAGTACATGTGTATACTTCACTACTCACCTCATCCAATTTTGATCTGTCGACAATATAGCCCGGTCCCTGGCCTCTTCGCACTGCTGCGATTCCACCGTAGCCGAAGCTGTAGTCTTCGGTAATAATATTCTGCGCCAGTAGATGTCGATCGTAAGAGCCGTCGATATACACCGGATCGCTCATCAACGAAGCGGCCACCCGTCCCAAAGCAGACAAGATTCCGGTTTCACCCACATGACAGCCCAGCTGGTAGCGCAGACCATAGCGCTCGGCGGTTGCGGCCATTTTCAAACTGCGCAGCAGCCCGCCGTTCTTCGAAAGCCGGATGTTGATCATACCAAACGTCCCGTCTTCGGCAATTTGGTCCAGATCCTGAAAGGTAACCGCGGATTCATCGGCCACATAACAGATTCCATCACTTTCGGGAGCCCCGGCCAGGCGGCACATCTCCTCCCGCCTGCGCCCGAGCGGCTCTTCCACCAGCGAGATGCCGAAATCTTTGATCAGTTTGAGCTGTTCGAGGGTCTCTTCCACACTCCAGCCAGCGTTCGCATCAACCCGGATATCATACTCATCTCCGAGTATCCGGCGGGCCGTCTGCAACACCGTCCGGTTGTACTCGCTGTTTCGGGCCAGCTTGATCCGCAGGTTGCCGATTCCGGCCTGCATGTAGGCCCCGAGCATCTTCTCGGCAGCCTCAGGCGGCAGCATCGGCAGCGTCCCTCCGTAGCGCAGTTCATTTCTCAGCGGTTCGCGGCCGAGAAGAGTGTACACATCGACCTGTTGCTGTCGGCAGAAGATATCCAGCAGCGCAGCTTCGACTGCACAGAGCAGAGGCAGTTCCGCTGCCGGCCAGTCCGGTGAAAGCAATTTCGCGGAGATATCCGCTAAGCTCCAACTGTCGGAGAGGTCTAACCGTTCGTATATCGATGCGACCGTCCCGGCGATTTCAGCGGCTGCCGAGGCGCTCGTACCGGTCACGTACTCCCGGGCAACCGCCTCGCCGAACCCGGTCGTGCCGTCGGCGGCTATTTCCACTATCAGCGAGTCGGAGGCCAGTCGCTTGGCCTGAGAATGGGTGAACTC
>JAASTM010000390.1 GCA_021767325.1 Spirochaetales bacterium | reverse complement strand
GATCGAGAAACTGAGCATAACCCTCTCTTCGGAAGAATCGATTACCCTTTACGACTCAGATTTTCCGGTGTCGCCTCTGCGTGATCCGCACACCCTGCAGTTTCATATCGGCCGCTTCCCCAGCATACCCTTCAGTTTTTCATTCACGGTGCCGCAGGGTTTTACCGGAACCCTCGAGACGGCAGCTCATCTCTACTCACCTCCTTACGACATCCGGCTCGACGAGAGCCGCTTTGATATTAATTACCACCTTCAGTCGGTGCAGTCCGTTTCCTTGCCTATCTCAATTGACACCGCTGATACCTTAAAGTAGGATTGGAAGCTATGAAAACATACCGAACACTGCTGTTTATTGCTGTATTGACCGTTCTCTCTGCGCATATGCCGTTATGGTCAATTTCGATAGTCGATACGCCCCTAGGGAGCGATTTCGAACGACTGTTTCCCAACCTCTCCGAAGGCTACATCGACCTGAACTCTAATGGTTCGATGGACCGCTTGGAAGATATGGATGAAAAAATACCTGAATCTCTGGTTCAGGATGGGGTGCTGCAGGTACAGGAAGTGCTCGATTTTATTATCGAGCAGTACCGCTTCTTTCCGGTTTCCAAACTAGAGGAGATTCAGAACGTACTTTCACAGGCCGAAGGACAAATTGCCGAGTTAATCGCACTTTCATATCAGATCCGGATGGCCCAGGTTATAGAGAAAAAGCGTGAGTTCGGCGCGGACGACCTCTACCTCACACCTTCGGCCCTGCGCCGGGCACACGAGGAGATGTCCGGTTACATTGCCACCATGCTGCACGCCTATAAAAAGGAAGAACAGCAATACGTACAGCAGTTTACCAATGCCAGGGAGAGCCTTTTCTCGATGATAGAAGCCGGCTATCCCCTGCCGCCGATGGGAACCGAGGACCGCAGCCTGCTGATAAGCGCCATGCTCCACACTATTCTCTCGGAAGGCGAGCGAAATCCGCAGCGAGTCAAAGCGGCCATCAACACCCTCGGGAGACTGCAGGCCGAAAGCGCCCTGCCATATTTACAGAATCTGCTCGGTTCATCCGCCTATCAGGTCGAGGCAGCCGGAGCACTGGGTGAAATCGGGAACACCCAAGCCCGCTCGATTCTCATGGAGGCACTCAAGTCTTCGGAACCGGGTGAATACCAGTATGCTCTTATTCGAGCAGTCGGAAAAGTCGGCGGCGACGAAAGCGCCGAGTACATACTCTCGATGCTGCCCGCGTCTGCAGGCGAAGACGGAGAAGCTCAACTTCCGGAACAGAAAGAGGCAACCATTGTAAAAGCTCTTTCAGATCTGGCTGCGCAGGGCAGCCGCAACCGCCGCATTTTCACCGTACTCTCCGATTACCTATCCCATGAGTCACCTGAAATAAGAGGGGTGGCCGTCGAGGGCATTGCCGGTTTCGGCGCCCGGATGGCAACCGGCGAACTCCTGCCTATGTTGAAAGACGAGCAGAACGAAAAGGTAAAGATAACCCTGGTTCGCAATCTGAATGCTCTGAACGATGCAAATACAATTCCCACCTTCATCAATCTGCTGGATGATCCCACTACTTCTAACACCCTGAAGCAGGAGATCATCAATGCGATTGGGATGAACGACAACGGGGCCCGGGCAATCCCGGCTGTACTCACTTACTTGAGTAGTGAGAATGAGGCGGTGCGCGCAACTGCCCGGCAGGCGGTCCTGAACCAGTACCAGCGCGATTCTCAAACTGTCATCTCGAGCCTGAGCCGCAGTGCACTGCAGTCGAGCGACAGTCTGTTTCTGGAACAGGCCACATCCATCATGGCCGAGGTGGCCGATCCGGCCGCAGTCCCCACGCTGTTAAAACTGCTCGAAACGAGCTTTCCGCAGGTTCGTAAAAACGTAACCTGGGCCTTTTGTCGTATTCGCCCGCAAAACAACGCCCGCATCGTAAGCGAAATCCAGAAGCTGGTCACCAGTGAAACGGAACCGCTGCAGGTCAGAATTAATGCAGCCAGGGCACTGGGGGCAATGCGCACCAATAATGCCCAGCTCGAGGTTCATAAAACCCTGCTGACAACCCTCAAGCTTCGTTCACCCGAATACAGTATGCTGCGCTATTACGCCATAGATTCACTGGCCCAGCTCTCGGCCTCACAGCCCGAGGTAATCGAGGCACTGGTCGCAACTGCCTCCGGCACCGGCGAGCAGACCCTGAGAATTGCCGCACTACAGGCCCTACGTAGCATCGGCAGCACCGGCAGTGATGCGATTGCTTCAGTTGCCGGCATGGCCAAGCGCAGCGGCAATCCTGAAATACAGACCGAAGCGGTACGCCTGCTCGGTGATGCCGGCTCGCCAGAAGCCGTTGGAATTGCACGTTCGGTGCTCGATGCAGCCGATGCCGCCAACGAATCCGGCATCTATAAAAAAATCGGGTATGCCCTCTCCAGAATTAATTCTGACGAAGCGGTGGAACTGCTGATCGACATGGCTGCGGATTCAGAACAAACCGACTTTTTAGTCGGACTCATTCGAGAGATGGATTCCGCAACCCTGCGAAAAGTGGTGCAGAGGCGTCGGCAGACGGAATCGAATCAGCAGGTAGTCCAGATTCTCGACCGGCTCGAGGCGGTCAATATGTGAAATGGAAACGGTGATTTTTCACGTTGACATGGACGCTTTTTATGCGGCTGTCGAACAGGGGGATAATCCGGAACTGCAAGGGACCCCCGTTATAATCGGTGCCCGCCCGGGCAGCCGCGGCGTTGTCTCAGCCTGTTCCTACGAAGCCCGGGAGTTCGGGGTCCGTTCGGCTATGCCGATCTCCGAAGCCTATCGCCGCTGCCCCCACGGAAACTTTCTGCCGGTCAGGATGTCCCGGTATCAGGAAGTCAGCCGCAAGATCATGGCAATGTTCGAGGATTTTACTCCCGACATCCAGCAGATCTCGGTCGATGAGGCGTTTCTGAACATGACCGGTACCGAACGCCTGTTCGGACCGCCTGAAGAGGCAGCCGCCCGCATCAAACAAAAAATAAAACAAGACACCGGCCTGGTTATCTCTATCGGGATCGCTCCCAACAAATTCCTGGCAAAACTCGCATCAGACTATGATAAACCCGACGGACTCTACCGGGTGCTGCCCGGCAGAGAGGAGGAGTTCATCGACAGTCTGGAGCTCGGGGACCTGTGGGGAATCGGAAAAAAAAGCCTCGAACGGCTGCACGAGTTGAACATAACAACGCCTCAGGAGCTGAGGGCGATTAAACAGGCCTCGCTGTGCCGCCTCTTCGGAAAAGCCGCCGGCGAGTACCTGCACCGCTCAGTCCGGGGCATTGATCCCGGCATTCTCCAAAAAGAGACCAAGAGTCAGTCCATATCCGGCGAGGTTACTTTTGAACAGGACACCCGCGATCCTGAGGTAATCAAACAGGTAATCCTCGACCTCTCGCATCAGATAATGTTCCGCCTGTTGAATTCGGACAAAATCGGATATACGGTATTCATAAAGCTTCGATTCGGCGATTTCTCCACAACCACCGCCCAGAAGCGTCTGCGTAGACCCGTCTATTCGGCCGAAGAAATTTTCGAGGTGGCCAACGGACTCTTGCAGAAACGCTGGACCCGTAG
>JAASTM010000389.1 GCA_021767325.1 Spirochaetales bacterium | reverse complement strand
GATCGAGTGCGGCAATGCGGTCGAGTTCGTTGTGAATATCTTTCACCCGAAAACGCAGAAAACCTTTAACCGGCAGAAACACAGGAGGTTCATATCCCATTTTCTCAAGATCGCGCGCTGTCTGTTCAATTGCGTCATCGGTTGAGAAATGGGTTCTTCGATTCAGCTCCGCTTTTTTGCTTTCAACATATTCTTGTAATTTCATATGCGTCCTCCTTGCATTAATAATCATTGCTTTTTGCCGTTCATGCAAGTAGGAAATCACTATTTGAAATAGAAACGCTTTCTGGTATAGTAAAAATATATGTCACCCCTCTTGATTACTGGAATTGCCTTCAGCCTCAGTTTCGATGCCTTCGCTGTATCTCTGTCAAATGGGTGTGCTCTCGAGAAGTGCAGCCTGCGCCATGCGGTAACCGTGGGGCTGTGGTTCGGATTATTTCAGGCCGGTATGCCGATTCTGGGATGGCTGGGTGGTGTGTATCTGCGCGCGGCAATCCAGTCCTGGGACCACTGGCTCGCGTTTGGACTGCTCTGCGCCATCGGACTGAAGATGATACACGAAGGATGGAAAACCAACAGCGGATGCCCGGCCCCCGACGAATCGGTAGTGATGCACCCCGGCAGGCTATTCGCCATGGCAGTTGCTACCAGTATAGACGCCCTGGCAATCGGTTTGAGCTTCTCAGTTCTGGGCTATCCCATTTTGGTACCCGCCCTCGTCATCGGCATTGTGACCTTCCTCATGAGCTCATTCGGCATGAAAGCCGGCGAAAAACTCTATGTACTGCTGGAAGATAAAGTGGAATATGCAGGGGGCCTAATTCTGATTGCTATCGGTGTCAAAACCCTCCTCTCCCATATAGCCTAATTCAAGCAAAGAGTAAATTTCTCATTACTACCTATTGACCTTTCACCATCTTATTGATACTTTTTAATCGATATTTATTTATTGATATTAAATTAACTATTTGTAGCATTTATAGGAGGCCCTTATGGCACAGACAAAGAATACCTCTCAAGTTGTTGGTTCTTCTGCAGCTCTCGACGATATGATCGAAAGAGTATCTAAAGCTCAGCAGATGATGGCCCGGTTCAGTCAGGAACAGGTGGATATAATATTCCGCGAGGCTGCGCTGGCTGCGAACCGGCAGCGTGTAGAGTTGGCCAAGCTCGCCCATACTGAAACCCGCATGGGTGTTTTAGAAGACAAAATCATCAAGAACCACTACGCCGCAGAGTTCATCTACAATAAATACAAAGATATGCGCACGTGTGGTGTGATCGAGTCGGATGAGGCTCAAGGAATGATGAAAATTGCCGAGCCGGTGGGAGTAATTGCCGGAGTAGTACCTACTACCAACCCTACCTCTACGACTATTTTCAAAGCCCTGCTGGCATTGAAAACCCGGAACGGAATTGTATTTTCACCGCACCCCAGATCGGCCGCCTGCACCGTAGAAACAGTGAAGGTTATTCTCAATGCAGCGGTTGCCGCCGGTGCACCCGAGGATATCATTGCCTGCATCGAAGAGCCCTCGGTTGAACTCTCACAGCAGCTGATGAAGCATTCGAGCATCAACATGATTCTGGCCACCGGAGGCCCCGGCATGGTGAAGGCCGCCTATTCTTCGGGAAAACCGGCCATCGGGGTTGGTTCGGGGAATACACCGGCTATTATCGATGAAACCGCGGATATCAAAACCGCAGTGAGTTCGGTCCTGATGAGTAAAACCTTCGACAACGGCATGATCTGTGCCTCCGAGCAGTCGGTAGTAATTACCGACAAAGTCTATTCGAAGACAAAGCAGGAGTTTATCCGGCAGGGCGCATACCTGCTGAATGCAAAGGAACGCGATGCCGTAGCCAAGGTAATTCTGAAAAATGGTAAACTGAATGCAGCCATCGTTGGGCAGCCGGCTGCTTCCATTGCCGAGTTGGCGGGTATCGAGGTTCCGGCCGCTACCAAAGTGCTGATCGGCGAGGTAAAGGATGTTGGGACCGAAGAGGCGTTTTCCTTTGAAAAGCTTTCACCGGTTCTGGCTATGTACCGGGCGAACGACTTCGAAGCGGCCCTGACCACCGCCGGGCAATTGATCGACTTCGGAGGGCTCGGGCACACCAGCGTTCTGTACACAGATCCGTCTAACTCTGCCAGGATTCGTCTGTTCGGCGAATCGATGAAAACCGGCCGAACCCTCATCAATACACCCTCGAGTCAGGGCGCGATCGGCGATATGTACAATTTCAAGCTGGCCCCCTCGCTTACCCTCGGTTGCGGAAGCTGGGGCGGCAACTCTATTAGCGAAAATGTCGGCCCGGCGCACCTGCTGAATATCAAATCGGTGGCAAATAGAAAGGAGAATATGCTGTGGTTCCGCATGCCGCCTAAGCTCTACTTCAAACCCGGTTGCCTCGAATATGCCCTCGACGACCTGGATGGCAAGCAGCGGGCCTTTATAGTAACCGACGCCTTCCTGGCTCAAAATGGGTATCTCGATGCAATCACCAGCAAGCTGCGCCGACTCGGTATTGAATATGAAGTGTTCACCGAGGTAGAACCCGACCCGACGCTGGCCACCGCCCGCAGCGGAGCTGCAAGAATGCAGAACTACCAGCCCGATGTAATACTGGCCGTTGGCGGCGGTTCCCCGATGGATGCTGCTAAAATCATGTGGCTGCTGTATGAGAACCCCGAAGCTGATTTCGAGTTGATGGCGATGCGTTTCATGGACATCCGCAAACGGGTGTATCAATTTCCCGAAATGGGGCGGAAAGCCGATATGGTGGCAATTCCCACTACCAGCGGAACCGGCTCTGAAGTAACCCCTTTTGCCGTCATCACCGATGAGAACACCGGCATGAAATACCCGGTCGCCGATTACGAGCTGACTCCGCAAATCGCTATTTGTGACAGTGAACTGGTGAAAGAGATGCCGGCATCGCTAACCGCATTTTCCGGTATAGACGCATTAACCCACGCCTTAGAGGCCCTAGTGAGCACCTATGCCACCGAATATACCAATCCGATGGCCCTGGAAGCGATAAGGCTGTTGTTCGATTACCTGCCACGGGCCTATGAAAAGGGTGTGAATGATCCCGAAGCCCGCGAAAAAGTGCACCACGCAGCGAATATGGCCGGAATGGCGTTCTCGAATGCCTTCCTGGGCGTCTGCCACTCGATGGCCCACAAGCTGGGAGCTTTCTTCCACATCCCGCACGGCCTGGCGAATGCACTGTTGATCAATCAGGTAATCCGCTACAACTCGAGCGATGCACCGACCAAGCAGGGAACCTTTCCGATGTACCGTTATCCCCAGGCGGCTAAACGCTATGCCCGGGCGGCCGACTACCTCGGTCTCGGCGGAAAAGATGAGAAGGAAAAGGTTGAACTGCTGATTTCGGCAGTCGAGCGGCTTAAAAAACAGCTCGGCATCCCCGCCTCCATCGAAGCGGCGGGAGTAGATGCAAACGAGTTTGCACACACACTGGAAGCGATGAGTGAAGCGGCCTTCGACGATCAGTGCACCGGCACCAACCCCCGGCTGCCGCTGATCCGGGAAATCCGGAATCTCTATGAGCTTGCATACCGCGGAGTAACTGATGAGTCAAAAACAGATTAAAGTCGAACTCTGT
>JAASTM010000388.1 GCA_021767325.1 Spirochaetales bacterium | reverse complement strand
GACATCATACGCCGCATCTTTGTTCTTGGCACCTCTAAAGGTTGCAATAAACTTTCCGCCGGGAACGGACGAGCGAATCTCACGCTTGGGCATGCGCACTGCGCCCCACTCGAAACCAGTGATGTCTTTTGAATACGCATTGATCCACCAGGATCCGCCAATGTGGCAGGCAACCAGACCGGATTTGAACAACTCCTGCGGCTTCTCTGATCCCATCCAGACCGAGTGCGGGGCCAGATTTTCATCATGCAGCATTTTGAAAAATTTGAGAGCATCGACAGCTTCAGGAGTATTGAAGTTCATACCATCTGCATTCTCATTGAGAAATCGGCCTCCGGCCTCAAAGAGTAGAGTTGACCAACGATGCGGACTAAAGTCGTAGCCAATACCATATTTTACAGTGTCATTTTCAGCAACTACTTTTCGCATTGCATCGGCCCAGTCATCCCAGGTCCAGGTTTTTGACAATTCGTCAATATCGATACCTACGCTTTCGAATGCTGTTTTATTAACCAGCATACCATTCGCAGTCGCTTCAGTCGGCAAGGCAACCAGCTCCCCGGCCGGATTAGTAGCGAAAGCAAGCGAACTCTCGAAGAAGTTGGAAGCAAACTCATCAAGGTTTTCAATATTTCCGTTCAAAGGCTGAAGGCTATCGTACAGCATCGACACGTGGTTGTTGGTCACCCGTGCGATGTCCGGTGGAGTACCACCGGCGATCATCAGCTTCAGCTTTTTTTCGTAATCTTTGAAGGGAATAACCTGTACATCAAAGCTTACATTCGGATTGGCTTCACGATAATCGGCCATTGTTTCGAGAAATACTTCCGATTCATTTGCATCGTCGAACCACAAAACAGACAGTTCTACCTGTTCCGCTTCTCCACTTTGTTCCGACTGACCACCAGCCCATACCATACCGACCATAACGATCAGCAGTAGAGCTCCAAGTGCAGTTCTTTTAATCATGTGCTCCTCCTTTTTATCAAAAGGTTTTGATTACTATCCAGATTACACCCGAAATTTGGGGCTGTCAAGAAAATATTATGCTGATATTGCAAGTAAGGCAGGGATAATCCCATTATTAATACCTCAAACATCGAAAAACACCACTTTTTCTCAAATCGATTCATTTTTGTGTCCGCATTCTCGGAAATAATATCTTTCAGTTCGATATAAATCGGTTTATAATACTGCGCATGGTACGCATAACCGATGTTGCCAAAGCTGCTGGAGTATCCCCCTCGACGGTGAGCCATGTGCTGAACGGCAAACGCCCTATTAGTCAGAAAACAAAAACAAAAGTCTTCCAGGCAATCAAAGACCTCGGATATTCTCCGAATCCGAATGCCCAAGCCTTAAAAAGCAGCCGTACCGGCATCATCGGCTTTTTCGCCTCCGACATCACCGAACTGTTCGTCACGCAAATAATTAGAGGAGTTGAAAAAATTACCCGTGAAAGGAACACCGTATTGCTGTTCGCCTCCGGAGTCGAATTCAACTACGATGTACGTGAAGCCGTACGGTTTTTACGCAAGCGGCGTATTGACGGTCTTATCATTTCCTACGGCATTTCGCAGAGATACTCACTTGATTCACTTCGTAATCTCGACCTGCCTATGGTTACCATTAACACCCGACTGACAAATCACTTTCCGGCGGTTCTGCCGGATAACTTTGACGGCGGATACCGGGCTGCTACCCACCTTATTGAACAGGGAGCCCGCACACTGGCTATTATCGCCGGCCCATCCGACCGGATAGCCAGTATAGAACGTATCCAGGGCTTTTTATCCGCTGTACGCGAGGCCGAGATTCCCTTTCAAGAGCCGCAACAAATCTATTATGGAGATTTTTCGGCATATTCGGGAGAGCTCGGTTTCTTCGAACTACTTAACCGTATTCCGGCTATCGACGGTGTTTTTTGTGCAAACGACTATATGGCCGCTGGAGCGCTGAATGCCGCTCACAAAAGCGGGAAAAGAGTTCCGGAAGAGACAAAAATACTGGGATTTGACAACCGTGAGTTCGCCTCCTTCTGGCCGATACCAATATCATCCTTTGCCCAGCCTCTTACCGACATGGGTCGCACTAGTGCCCAGGTGCTTTTTGATCTGATTGAAGGGAATGAACCGTCAAACTATGAAATCAAACTGAAAAGCACGCTTATCAAACGAAATTCCACATAGGTATTGCTCAAACTCCCGTTACTTTTATTGGGTGGTTTTTGTGTGCCGACTCATAGGCCAGTTCGATCAATTTTACCGGTCGTATTGCCTCTGAAACACTAACAGACAACTGTTGTTTCCCTTCCAGGGCGGCAATTATGCTTGCATATTGGCCGGCATGGGCGCTGTATTCGAACTCATATCGTGGCAGATCAGCTCTGGGAAACGAACCGACCTTGAATTTTTCACGCAGAGAGACATCAAACTCATCTTCGTTTTCAAACCTCCATTCTACTATACGATCCTCCTCCACAATAGCCGATCCGGATGAGCCCGAAACCTCGAATCGCTTGTAGAACCCGGGGTAGGCGGCGGTAGTGCCCTCTAGCACACCGATTGCACCTCCCGGAAACTGCATTGTTACTACCGCCGTATCCTCCACCTCTATATTGTCATGACCAAGGGCATCCATACGACAATAGATTTCCCTGGGTGTACCCATGAGCCATGCCAGCATATCCACCATATGAATAGATTGGTTCATCAAAGCACCGCCACCGTCCATCTTCCAGGTACCGCGCCACCCGCTGGCAGAGTAATACTCCTGAGTTCGATACCATTTCACGTATGCATCCACCAGAGATATCCGGCCGAATCGTCCCCGGTCGAGTGCCTGTTTCACCTGGCGAGCCGCTTCGTAGAAACGCGACTGAAATATACCAGTCACCACCACCCCTTTTTTCCGGGCTGCACACAAAATCTGCTCCGCCCGCCGGCCGGTTACCTCGATCGGTTTTTCGATGACCAGATGTTTCCCCGCTTCTATCGCCGCCAGCGCCGCTTCTAAATGTGTTCCCGAAGGTGAACAAATCGACACCGCATCTATATCTGCAGTCAGCAACATCTCCTGCAGATCGCGATAACCGCGGCATTTCCACTCGTCCGAAAACTGCGAGACTTCCTCAGGAACTGGAGAATAGCAAGCCCGCAACTCTGCTCCATCGGTCGCATAGATTGCCTGTGCATGTACCTCTGAAATAACTCCCAATCCGATAAGCCCGAATCTGATCATGTAAACCTCACTTCAGTGGTTTTGTTTATCTTAGTCAAATCGATTTGATTAAATATCATATGATAGATAAAACAGATTGTAAAGGGTCGCGGGGAGATTAGAAGTCTTTGACTCAACATATAATTTTTATTATATTGACACGATGAAAGAGTTTGTAGATGGTGATGCCGCGGCTCTGCCGCAGCAAAGTGATATGGTATGTGTGTATTTCTCGCGGCCCGATTGCGGTGTCTGCGATGCGCTCAGGCCGCGGGTCGAAGCTTTGCTGGAGGAGTATCCGGGCGTGGACAGCTGGTTCGTCGATCTCGAGCAGCACCCCGCGGCGGCGGGGCACTACACTGTCTTTACGATTCCGGCGGTCATTCTGTTTGTACAGGGAAAAGAGACGGTGCGGTTTGCCCGCTATTTCAGT
>JAASTM010000387.1 GCA_021767325.1 Spirochaetales bacterium | reverse complement strand
ATTCGGATTGGTTTTATTCATCAACACACGCCTCTAACGATTCCTACATTAAGTATAAGCGCGCGAACTTCGAATTCAATTTTACGGGCGTGAATTCTTTATTAAAAAGGGCTGCCCGAGTTAACAACTCAGGCAGCCGGGTGTATGGTAAAACACAGTTGTCTACGACTCCTGCGTTATATGCTTGCTTGTTTTTCTCCATCCGGTTGCCGAGTTGTACAACAAGCCCACCGCAGCCAGTGCGGCGGCTATCACTACCGCCGACAGAATAATTGCCGGGATAAAACTGCCGGCGCTGTCGGCAATCAAGCCGCCTACTACCGGACCTATTAATGCGGCCACTCCATAGCCGATAAATACTATCGGATACACCATGGAAAAGGCGTCAATGCCGAACATAGATTCGGTTGAAAGGGCATAGACCGAAAAGCAGCTGCCGAAGCCGGTTCCGACGAACAGTACTACCGCCAGCAGAATCGGTGAGGGCAGGGGCAGCATCAGCAGCACCAGCCCCACTCCGAGGGATGCCAGTGAAATCATAATGGTGCGCCGGGGTCCGAAACGGTCAAAAAGATTTCCCCAGACAACGCGGCCGGTCGCATTTCCCACCGCAAACAGTGATACTGCCAGGGTGGCCTGTAGCTCCGGTACATTGGCAGCCAGCAGCAGCGGTTTCAGGTTTCCTACAACCAGAAGACCGGCAAAGGTCCCGCCGAACATCCCCAACGCCACTATCAGGAACTCTCGCGAGAAGAGGATACCCTTCAGGTCGCCGCCGGAGGTAACAGGTTTTGCAGACTGATGGTCGGGTGTGCTGAGGAGCATTGCTCCGACAAAGGCCAGCAATCCGAGTACGATTCCGAGAATCCGGAATACATCGAGAATATAAATATTCGGCTGCTGCAGCAGAAAACTGGCCACCGAACTGAGGGCAACGGCGCCCCCACCGAACCCGGCTACCGATACGCCGGTTACCAGGCCCTTCTTTTCCGGGAACCACTGCATTCCAACAGTCAGCGGACAGATATACACAAATCCAATCCCCGTCCCGGTGAGTACCCCGAGCGCAAGCAGGGTAAGCAGGTAATTTCCCCCGGACAATGATGCCAACAGATACCCGCCGCCGAACAGTACGGCACCGAAGGCGGCGGTTCTGCGGGGTCCGAACTTTTTCAAAGACCTGCCGGCCGGTATCATCGCAAGACTGAACACGGCGATAATGAGGCCGAAGATCAGAGCACTCTGACCCTTTGAAAATTGATATTCGCTCTCGAGTGCAGGTACAAACACACTCCAGGCGTATATTCCACCAATAATTAGTTGCAGGATTACCCCTGCAACTAATACAATCCATCGTTTCATGGTCCTTCTCCTTCTAATCCGAAGATGACCGTACCTCCCGCCTTCTGCTTACATTGAATCAGCTTCAATCAGGGCGTTGTAATCGGTGACGGTACCATCGGATAGACAGCATTCAATTATTTGTTTGCCGAGCGGATCGAGTTCGGGATGATCGAACTTACTTACCTGCTCTTTGAAGAACTGGTTCAGCATCTCCGCTCCGCGGTCATAGGTTTCTTCAGATACTTCCGGCTGTGTTTCCACCTGTAAAAACCACCGTGGAATGGTAACCCCTTCAATCCGCATCGAATTCAGGGAATATCCGAGCAGAGAACAGCGCGATTCCGTGAGCTGCTCAGGTCTGAACTGCGCATGACCCCGGCGGGCCAGATAATCGCGTGTCAGCCACTGCGGCATAAATCCCGTCTCCCACGCACCAATATGCTGGTTGGGAGTGAGAATATATCTGGTTCGATAGGCATCCCGGAACTGATTCAGCAGCAGATTGGCCTGGTCGACCTTTCTTCCGGTTGCAAAGGGCCAGTAACTGCCGACTCCCTCACTGCTCATCGCGCCTGAATCGACAATACTCGGATTGGCGAAACCACGCGGTGAGGCCAGACGCCACAGCCATGCAAGCGCCGGCGGCATCACATGCATAAGACCGATAATGCCGTAGGTGGGTTTTTCGTTGGTGCAGGGTGGAGTTCTTACTCCGAATGAACGGATATCCACTGTTACCTTTTCCTGTACAACTCCCGGTACAATATTCCGGGGAATAATGACCCGCGGGTTGGGACAGGGGGTGTTTTCATCATCGTAAATATGCTCCCAGATCAGGGCGGTACTTCCTTTTACCGCATCGATGTTCATGAAAAGCAGCGAGGTTTCGGGGGCAACCGTCATGCGTTCGAGGTCGTGGTCGGTTCCGTATTCGGTAATGTGGTTCACTCTGACAAACCAGCCTTCCTCCGCATCCATGATGTAGAGTTTTCCGTCGTCTTCCTGATATGCAGGGTGACAGAGCCCCATATCGTCACAGACCGCGTGCAGATCACAAGTACGCTGAATTTCCACGTAACGCTTTTCACCGGTCAGAGTGTTTCTGCCGAGCTGAAGGCGGCCGTCGGGTAAACGGTGGGGTTGCTGGAGCATCTCGCTCTTTCCGCCTCCGCTGGCACCTTCATGCATAAATGAAACCGTGTTGTCATAAGGGGTAACTACCTGAACGGTTGAACAGTGGGCCGTTACCCACTCTTCATCTACACCCTTGTTGATAAGCGCTCCGTACACTCCCTTTTTTGCACTGGGTCCGGGATAGAGGTTGTAGGAAAAGACTTCGTGAACTCCAACCCGGTTGTGAACAACTATCTGCTTTCCGTCAAAATGGGTGTGCCGGAACGGGGGTGCGACATAGATTACAAGCGATGGAGTAAAGGGATCGCTATGGTCGGCAAGATTGACGATGCCCTGGAGAAGGCCGAGTCCGTAAGCGAAAAAACCGGCGTTTGCGGGACATATTGCGAGTGCCTCGCCCCCGATGCCCGGCTGACCCATTTCAAAGGCGAACACGGCCAGGTCCTGTCCGGACATCCAGTCAAATGTCTCCTTACGTAAATCGGCAAAGGAAAAATCGAAGTGATCATCAAAGTTCGGCTTATCGGAAAGTTCGCTATCCGCCACATACAGACAGTTCGGGTCGCGCCGGCGCATATAAGCTTCGGTGTAGTTCGCGCTGACTCCGTTCTTAACACGTACCACATCGACTTCATGTACCTCTTTACCGTCCGGCAGAGTATAGGCCACTTTCCACTCCTGTGTTTCAGCGTTGCCGCAGGACAGGGCCTCCAGTTCCTCAATGGTAGAGGCGAAAGTCACCGACGGAGCTGATCGCAGCAGCTGGCACGTCTCCTCAGAAAGGTCTAGTTTTTTCATAATCTCCATAGGATCCTTCTCCTTTGGAAGCACTCGCAGAGTACTTCATTTATATTATTCTTTGGAAATGCGGGGTTATAGTTGGCAGGTTCTACATCCTATATCAGATCTATCAGCTCTTTGATCGTCCTATCGTGTTCTATCGGGTGACGAAGATGCATATCTGTGTTGATTTTGTACGTGTTGCGCCGTCCCTCGCGAACTCGTTCTATATATCCGTCAATAACGAGATCAGAAATAATCCGCTGTACCGCGCGCTCGGTTATTCCCACTTCCTGGGCAATATCGCGCATCCGCATGGCGGAGTCTTCCGCGAGGCAGAGCAGCACATGGGAATGATTTGTTAGAAATGTCCAGGAACAATCGCGCTTGTGCTCCACTACTCT
>JAASTM010000386.1 GCA_021767325.1 Spirochaetales bacterium | reverse complement strand
TGGGTGGAAAAAATGAAGGGAGTGGCCAGCTCGGCATTTATCTTTTTCATCAGCTCGATGATGGCTGTACCGGTTTTCGAGTCGAGGTTGGCGGTCGGCTCGTCGGCCAGGACGATCCGCGGGCGGGTGACCAGGGCGCGGGCAATGGCCACCCGCTGGCGCTGTCCGCCGGACAGCTCGCTGGGCCGGTGGCGGCGCCATTCGGTCAGGCCCACCTGCTCAATCAGATACTCGGTATACTCCCGGCGCTCGCGCTTTGGCGGGGCCTTGCCGCCGAGCAGCAGGGGAAACTCCACATTTTCAAACACATTCAGAACCGGCATCAGGTTGAAAGACTGAAAGATAAAGCCGATGTTCCTGTGCCGAAGCTTGGTGATACGGCGGTCGGAAAGGGTGGCGGTGTCGTGGCCGGTGACATGCACGCTGCCGCGGCTGGGCACATCGATGCAGCCGATCAGGTTGAGCATGGTCGACTTCCCGCTGCCGCTGGGCCCGGCGATGGTGGCAAAATCTCCCTCTTTAATATGCAGATCGATGCCCTTCAGGGCCGGCACCTCAGTCTTGCCCAGATGGTAGATTTTCCACACCCCCTCCAGCTCGGTGGCGGGGGCGCGGCTGTCGATAGTGTGATTCTGTTCAGTTTGGCTCTGGCTCATATTATCACTGCTTGTCATAGTATGCACATATCCTTAGAACGAAAAACTCAGCCGAATAGTCAGCAGCAGACTGACCACATTGTCCACCGGAATCAGGTTCTCCTCTTCCTCAATCCCGTCATTGTCGCCGTCCACCTGTTCGGTCAGGGCCTCGCGGTAATAGGTATCGGGGGCGCCATAAATCAGCGGAACGCCTATCGACATCTTCAGCTTGGGAGCGATGGTACCGTCCAGGCCGGCCAGCACCTCACCAGAGTTATCCTGAAAGGCATGTTTCCAGCGCAGGGCCGGGCGCCAGCTGCTGCCGCCCAGTTTGGGCATCCTGAGCGCCAGCGCGCCGTAGTGTCCGCGCCAGGCCGCGACGGTCGAGTCGAACTCGTACTCGCCCAGCAGCGACCAGCTGCGCTCATCGTTTTCCCAGAACAGCCGTCCCAGGGCCTGCCAATCGGCCGGCTGCCAGGCCTCAAGGCCAACGACAACCCCTGGCTCCCCCGGGCGAGCCCAATGACCGGTAAAATCGGCGGCCATATCAAAGGGGCCCACTGCAAAGCTCGCGGTAGCCGCGGCGCCGATATCCTCATAGGCATCATCCTTCATTTTGAAGTGGCCCAGCAGGCCCAGATCAAGCGGCCCGGCGGAAAACTCATACTGCCCGGCGTAGCCGAAGGCCTTGGGGTTGTACTTGGCAAACTCGGCATTTATCCACGAATCTTTGCTGTACACCACCCCGCTCAGTGTGCCCGGCCCGGCCGGTGCGGTGCAGCGCAGGGCCACCCCGTCGGAGACCCGGTCGACCAGGTTGGCGGGGTTCGACAGCAGCCGCCCCTGTCCCCAGGTCAGGGCCTGGCGTCCAGCCCGGAAGAAGACCGTATCATCCAGTGTATAATCGATAAAGACCTCTTTCACCGAGGGCCCGTTGAAAGTCATATTGTCATCATCCAGGCTGACTTCAAAACTCGAGTAAAAGCGCAGGTAGGGCTCCGGCCGGGCATCCACACTGAAGGTGGCGGTGGTATTGTAAAAACCGGAGTAGCGCATCAGATCTCTTACACTTTGCCCCTCTGCTCCGCTCTCTCCAGGCCACCTTCCAATGCCGGCTCCGGCCCCGACACCGGCACTCACCTTACCGCTGAACTTGACCGGCGAGGTAGTTAGGGCATCCAGATCGACCGCCCCGCCGCTCTCGTCCGTCGAGTCCTGAGCTCCACCGTCGGGTTTTTCTTCCTCGTCCGTCTCTGCCTCGGCGTCCCCGGCCCCGGTTTCATCATCCGTACTACTATCCGGCTGGCTGAACAGATCGTCGATGCCCACCTGGCCGGCCGCTTGGTCCTCGCCGCCGTTCGTTTCCTGGGCCCACAAGCGCGCTCCGCTGCTCAGGCCGCCGGCGAAAACAAATAGCAGTACCAGGCCGACACATACCGCCCGGCCGCTCCATCCGGAAACCAGCATCCTACTGACTCACCCGCTCAATGTAGGCCCGGGTAAAGACCATGTCCGGCAAATCCTGAAAGGAGGCCTTGTCCACGGTAATCAGGGTGCGCTGGTGCTGGAACTGCCCGTCGACCGTGCGGCCACGCAGCTCGTCCTGCACCACGATCTTCACCGGCACATAGCTCTCCTCGATCTGTTTGTACTCGGGAATAGCGGTGGTGCGCATATGGCGGCCGGAGAGGCTGTAGTCCTCCATCTTGCGCACCAGGTGCTGCTGGTCAATCCAGATCTTCTTTTTAGGAAAACTCACATCGTCAGTGACCGCCTCCAGCTCGTAGACGTCGGTGGTGTAGGCGCCCAGCTGCTGCGTATCGTGGGCGGTAATTTTAAAATCCTCGGCCAGGGTCGATTTAGTAAAATCGCTGTTACGAACATTGGTGTTCTGAAAGCGGTCTTTGGCGCTGACCACCGTGAACCGGCGCGGCACCGGGTCGTAGAGGTACAGCTTATCGCCCCGCCGCAGGTAGCCCTTACCGCGGTCGGCCGCCGGTTCCATGATGATGATGGTAAAGGTGTCTTCGCGGTCGCGCCGGAAAATCGTCATCTTGGTGCGGCTGTTGCCCTGCCCCGGGCGCACATCAATTACCGTGTACTCGGCCGAAAAATCGCGCCCCTCGTAGCTGACCAGCTCGTCGACCCGCCCCAGAATCCGCCGGCTCGCGGTCCGGCTAAACTCTTCGCCGGCCGCCGGCAGCACCGCCACCAGCGCCAGCAGTAAGGCTGGCCCGATGATTTTAAATTTATGTATAAAAAGATCCATATGATACTCCGTAGTTTCTCAGTTATGCCGCTGCAGTGCTTCCACCGGACGCAACTTGCCGGCCCGCACGGCCGCCCGCAGGCTGCCTAGCAGGCTGGCCGCCAGCATCAGCGCCGTAATAGCCAATATACCACGCAAAGGCAGAATCCACACCAGCCGTCCCTTGGTCAGGAAAAGTGTAGTAACCATGTTCGGCGGAAACTCATATACCTGCCGCACCAGCTGCAGCAGCCCGGTACCGGCCAGCAGCCCGATCGCCGCCCCGGCCAGGCCCAGAAAGGCCGCCTCTATTAAGAAAGAGACAACCGCCCGCGGGCGCTGCATGCCCAGTGCCCGCAGGGTACCAATTTCACGGGTGCGCTCCCACACTATCATGGTAAAGGTGTTGCCAACCCCCACTACCACAATCCCGAGGAACATCAGAATAACCACCCCGGCAATCAGGGTAATGGCCCCCAGCAGGTCCTCGATCTCGGCCAGCTGGGCACCAACCGTCACTACCCCGTACTCGCGCTGCTCGCGCTTGGCCCTGGCGGCGCTCTCGTACGCCTCGCGGGTCTGCATAACCCCGAAGGCCGGCAGCCGCTGCTGCAGCTCGGCGGCCAGAGCCGCGGCGGCCCGGTCCTCACTTTCAATCGGGTTTTCAAGATAGACCCCGATCTCGTTGACCCGCTCCTCCGGCGCTTCGCGCAGGCGGTTCAGGGTGCGGCGCTGCACGTAGGTCTGGTAGCCGAAAAAGGAGGACTCTGCAAAAATACCGCGTACAATCA
>JAASTM010000011.1 GCA_021767325.1 Spirochaetales bacterium | reverse complement strand
GTGACGGATCTGACCCTGGAGGCGGCCAGTGCGGTTGGAGACGGCGGGGGGACCGCCGGGATCACCGAGGGGAGCCTTACGATCGTGGCCGACGGCGGGGTAAGTTTCAGCGGCACCGGCAATGCGGTGGGAGCGTTGGATGTAACGAACAACACCAGCGGGAATGTTTTGTTTAATAACGACGGTGGTATCGCTATCGATCTGGTGTCGGTTTCACAGGCTGTCGGTAATTTTACACTTACCGCGGAAGGTGCGATTACCCAATCCGGAACTGTCGTAGTGAGCGGGACCGCCGATTTTACTGCGAACGATGGCAGCGATCAGAACATAACTCTATACGATGCAAATAACGATTTCGGCAGCGTAGTAATTTCCGCCGGCGCGACGGTCCAATTGCAAGACTTGGATACATTTGCATTCGCTGGAGCCTCCAGCAGTATAAGCGGAAATCTGACTGTTACCACTCAGTCGGGAATCAGTCAGAGCGGCGAGATTTCCGTGACCGGAACAACGGATATCACCGGAAATGCCGGCGCGATAGCCTTGAACGACGCGAACAACGATTTCGGCGGCAATATTTCGGTTTCGAACTCAGGGGCAAATAACATTTCCATCCGCGATGTAAATGACATGACGGTAAATGCTATAACTGCACCGGCTAACCTCACTCTGCAGGCCGGTGGAACCATTACCCAGAACGGTGTGTTCGATGTGGCCGGCAACTTCAGAATCAGCGGCGGAGAACTGGCGACTGGTACAAACAATATCAATCTATCCGGAGATTGGACTAACTTCGGCACCTTGACTGCAGGGAACACCGTGACCTTCGAAGGCGGTGCAACTCAAACCCTGCATTCCGACGGCAGCATGAACGGCCGCTTCAATAACGTGACAGTCAACAGCAGCAGTACTGTGCAGGTCATCAACTCGGCCACCTCAACAGGACTGTTTGTAGATGGACAGCTTAGCATTGCTTCAGCGACTGATTATGTCGACCTACAATCCTTCGATTTCGAGATCAATGACCTCGATAATAACGGTGAAATCCAGCTGACCGGACGGGCCGGAACCCAAACCATCACTGCGTACACAACCGTCGGATCCTTCCGCTATACCGATGGCGGCGGTGCGGGTTCCATAGTTATTCCCACTGCAGCCTTCAACAATCTGTTTATCGAAGGTGCTCAGAACTATAACGCTACCGGCGATTTTACGGTTGGTAACAACCTGGTTATTATCGATGGTAATCTGCGGCTGGATGCGAATATTACTGTCAATGGAAATGTAACAATTGACAGCGACAGCGATAATATCGGTCAAATTGAATTTGTCAATACCGGTTACACATTTGATGTAGGCGGCAATTGGACGAACAACAATAACAGCGATAGTGCAATGGCGGGAGCAGACAATTTCGGCGGTTTTATTGCAAACCAGAGCGAGGTTATTTTTGATACAGTTGGAAATGATCCCTATGGTGTACTCCCGGTAGCTCCGGTTGCCGGTGCGCCCGATCAAGTCATCAGCGGAGATAATGCATTCTACAATTTTTCCAGAACTGTTGTCGGTACGCTGGCGTTTGCAAACGGGAGTACCACCAGAATTATAAGTGGAGGGATGTTTACTATTCAGGGACCGGTAACGGGCAACAATTGGAGTATCTTGCTTACGAATCAGGGCTACACTGGCCCGCAAGCCCAATATTTTATCTTCGATCTACAGACCGGTGCATCGATCGCAATGGACAATGTGGGAATACAGTACAGTGAAGCCACTCCTCGGAACATCAACGTGATTACAGGCTCGATGTTTACAGACCCTGGTACTACACCTGGTTGGATCAGTCAGATGTTAGTTCAAAGCAATAGAACTTGGGATGAGGATCAAAACGGAAAAATCGATGGATTGGTAATAACTCTTCCGGCACCATTAAAAGATTACACCGCTCCACCAGATCCGTATGAAGAATTTGACGGATTTGAGGCTGAGGTAGATGGTTATGACATTACCGGGTACGCGCTTGGGGTGAACGTAGGGTTGAACGCAGAGGACTTCGTCATCTATTTGCAGGAGAAACCTTACTTAGATACCGGCGCTACGCCTTCGTGGGACATCATAAATAATACAACCTTGGTCGACAGCGCGACCGAAACCTATATCGTGACTATGCCGGCAGTACCGCCGGTCATGGAAGATGCTGCCGAGCCGGTTATAGGATATACACTATCGATAGCAAACGGTCCTCGAGATGAACTATTCGTCCATTTCTCCGAAGGAGTGGAAAGCGCCGGGGGCGGCGCGTTCACAACCGCTGATTTTGCATTGGAAAATACAGCCGGCGCTGCAATCGACAATGTGGGCAGTATTACAACGGTAAGTACGGAAAACGGTGGGGTTAAAGAGCTGGTATTGCCGCTGACTACCGCAGTGACACCCGACGATATTCGCGACACCGGTCAGTTAGCCGGAGACCCGCGACTGAATATATTTGCTGGATTCCGGGATATGGCCTCCACGCCGAATGTAGCCTCCGAAAACGTGCATCGTCTCACCGACGTAGGCCTCGGTGTCATTCAGCCGGTATATGCTATTAACACCGAAACCCAGCGTAGTATCGAACGCGAACCCGATATCGGGCGGATTACCGACTTCGATGCGACGGACTTCCTGCAACCCCAAGCGATCTACATAGAAAGTAATGTAGCCGGAACGGGCGGATCTGCAAGAATACACTTCAATACCCAGGTCGCTTCGACTTTTATCAGCAGCGACAACCCGGGCTTATGGTTACCGAATTTCGACGAAAGCGATTTTAGCGGTATCGTCCCGTTTCCGCTTACTACAGGAGTGGATAACCTACCCGACACCGATGTGGCGGCGAACATTGCAGCTCATACCATTGCTTCAAGCAACAGCGAATTAATTGACAACACTTCGTTTGACTTTTTCTTTGAATACCCCGATGGTGGAACTCCTCCATTATATCACGGCCGCTGCAGCGATCCTTCGACCGCTGACTGGTACCGCAGAATACGAACCTGGAGTTTCGACTTGCAGGAAGTAAGGGCACAAACCAGTCAAGTATCGATACTAAAGAATGTAATCGACCCGCGAAAGGGTGAGAAAGTAGACCTGTTCTATATACTCGAAAAGGGTGGACGAGTAACTATCCAAGTATTCAATCTCGGTGGCGATCTGGTGGATATCCTCAAGCGAGGTACCCAAGCCCCCGGCGAGTACGCCATCAGCTGGGACGGCCGCAACCAAGCCGGCAACATCGTGGCCCGGGGTATCTATTACATCCGTGTAACTGCGCCGGATATAGATGAATACAGGAAGGTGCTGGTAGTCAAATAAATGTTAGGCGGCCCGCCGAAACAGCAGTATCTGCAATCGGCGCGCCGCCATCTTCTCAAAGAGTACTCAACGAATTAAAAATAAAACCCAATTCCCAAGCTCATCCGGTGGCCGGACAGGTCGTAGCTGTGCTCTCGACCGTTAATATCAAGGTTTGGGCGCAGCTCATAGAGGGCCGGGATAGATTCGCCCTCGCTGTAGCGCACGTCCGAATAGTAAAACAGGTCGGCCTTTTCCTCCGTCTGCTGCTGCATGTAGCTGTAGCGCAGGTTCAGGGTGAAGCGCGGGCCCAGGAAATACTGCAGTTTCAGTACCGGGCCGGCGGCAGTTGTGCGTGCATCGGCGGAGGTGATGATGTTGGAAACCGTCTCACCGCCGCTGCCGGTATTGGGCATACGGTAGAGTTGGGTTAGATAGTGCATGTCGTATTGCAGCTGCCCCCCAAGGGTAATATTGAAGTTCCGGTTGAGGTTGAATACATAACCGGCACCGAGGCCGGTAGACCAGTACGTGCGGTCTTTCGAATATTGGAGGTCGTTGTTGCCGCCCGCTCCGCCCGGATCACCAAGATTATCCCAATCGGCGGCGCTGTAGGTGGCGTCCGGCTCCCAAGTGTCGCTGAATCGGATGCCGCCGGCGGAAAACTGAAAGCTGCCCCAGAACAGAAAGTTGCGGTTGAGACGGTAGTTCAGGTCGAGCTGCATCAGCATGGTCTGGCCGGGGACGGGCTGCCCTTCAATGTCGGCGGCGGTACTATGCAGGTACATGAAGGGAACCGCCGAAATCTCGATACCAATTCCATAGCGGCTGACGTAGGCGGCCTGCAGCTGGCGGCTTCGCTCGATGAGCAGCGCCTTGTCTATCTGAGCGGTACCGGTGAAAATGACCGAGCTGCTGTTTACTTCGATCGCTCGGAGGGTTAGGCGAAACTCGTCGGCCAACGAGCTAACCGTACCGTCGAGATAGTAGTCCACGGCGGCCAGGCGGCCGGGTTCCAGGCGCTCGGTATCGGAGAGTCCGGAGAGGGAGAATTTGATTTCTGCTAGCAGAGTGTCGCGCTTTTCCGGATCGATCAGGTTGAAGATGGTGGATTGTTGAAGCTTTGTCTCAATCAAAACCGTCAGAGTGTCACCGATATTGTGTTGGCGAGCTTCCTCTGAAGTATCAGTAATCTCTATAACCGCCAGGTTGGGCCGAAAGACCAGGTCGGGGTGGTCGGCTTTGAACTGGAGGGAAAGATCGGTGGTCAGTTCCTCCACGGCCGTATCGAGGGCGGTCTGGGCCGGTGCTACGGCAACAACTATACCGAACAACAGCGCCGCACAGAACAATAGTGAGTTTCTCATGAGTACTCCATAAAACAAGAGTAGAACTGGTTTTTATAATAATCCACCTCGAGAAATAATTCAAATAGCTCTAATCACGGCTCCAATAATGCGACTCAAGAGTGCTGCCAGATGGACGGAGGCCAGTTTCAAGTTTATCTCGGTTTGCCTTGCGGGGCATTTATTTTTACGTTTAAAAATGCACCCAATGCTTTACTGGACGTGCATCTGTGGCGCTTTCGAATATTCTATGAGTTTGAAAGGCACACATTTGTACAATTTAAGGAGGTTTTTATGGAACGCAAGATCCTTACGCGCGTCGTAACACTCACAGTAGTTGCGGCATTTCTATTCGGCGCGGCCGTTTCCGTAACGGCCAAAGGGATGCAGGAGGTCAGTACCTACTCTCTCCAGGTACTTCACAGTTCAGATAACGAGTCATCCTTCCAGGATCCGAACACCCTCGAACCAAAGATACTTCACTACGGCACTGTTATGCAGGGACTGCGCGAAATCGCCCCGAATGAGGGCCGTAATACCATTTACGTGACGGCCGGCGACCACACCCTGCCGAAGCCCTTCTATAATGCAGCGGCCGAGGTGGACGAACTCGGAGCGCCGGGCCTGGGTGATATCGCCATGTTCAACGCCATGGGACTGTCGGCCAACGGAATCGGCAACCATGTCTTTGATGGTGGGATTAACGATTTTGCCCGTATGCTCGAAAAGGCCGATTATCCCTTTCTGGCGGTAAACCTCGATTTCAGCGATGTGGAACTGGCTGAAGGGGTTCCGGAGATCGAGATCGGCGAAGACGGCGCCAGCGTCGAAGAGAACGCCGGCAAGGTTGCCCGCAGCTCCTATGTGGAGATCGGCGGCGAACGGATAGGCCTCATCGGCCGAGCTCCGGCGGATTTCTTCAATGTGATCAACGATCCCGAGGAAACTATTCCCGGACTCGATTTCTACGGCGGTCGCGACCCCGAAACCAACCAGCCGAAGGTCTCGGCTGTGCAGCAGGTGATGGAGCAAGTGCGGCTGTTGCAGAGCAAAGGCATCAACAAGATCATCTTGATGGACCATGCCCAGGACTACACCGCCGACCCGCTGGCAGCCTCCAAACTGCGGGGCATCGACATCCTGGTAACCGCCGGAGCCACCGGATTCATGGCCCGCCCCGAAGCGGACGGACCCTACAACATGCTGCGGCCCGAAGACAGCTCCGGAGTGGATTATCCGACTATTCTACGCGACCGTGACGGGAACTTCGTAGTCAACGTGAACAGCGGCCAGCTCTACCGCTATGTCGGTAATCTGATCGTAACCTTCGACAGCGAAGGCCATGTGATCGGCGTTGACCCGCGCAGCGGACCAGTGGCAACTACCCCGGAAGCAATCGACAAACTCGAAACCAAGCTCGGCCACTCACTCGAGACACCGCAAAGGGTCGAATCGATATTCAAGGCGCTGACCAAAACCCCGACCATTCAAACCGCCTTCGAACAGGTCGGCAGCACTCAGAAACCGCTCAACGGCCAACGGGCCAGTGTCCGCGGCCGCGCCACCAACCTGGGACGCTTAGCAGCGGATTCCACCCTGTGGTATGCCCGGCAGGCTTTCCCCGATCTGGGAGTTGATGTAGCCCTGAAGAACGGCGGTGGTATACGCGCCTCCATCGAGGGGCCGAAGGTTACCCGTTTTACCATTCAGTCGGCACTGGCATTCGACAACAAGACCGCCGTGGTCGAACTGACCGGCGACGAACTGTTGGCGGCCATGGAAAATGCGGTCAGCCGGGTTCCGGCGGCGGACGGACGCTTTCCGCAGATTGCCGGCATGCAGCTCGAGTACGACGCCAGCCAGCCCGGAGTAATGGGCGAGACCAGCGTCAGCGAACCGAGCCGCGTGGTGAACCTGCAGGTCACATATGACGACGGCACCACCGACACACTGGTCAGAGACGGCGAGGTGCAGGGCAACCTGTCCGACCGCCGCATCGTCATGGCCACCAACGGATTTCTATTGACCGGCGGCGACGGCTACCGCATGCTCAAATCCGCCTCGGAGGAGCGCGGAGCCCAACGCACCGACATCGGCGAGCAGGAAGTCCTGGCCCGCTACATCAGCGAAGCGCTGAACAGTAGCGTGAATATGCCGGACCCGCCTGCCGATCCGCGGGTAATTCGCTTGGATGAGTAAATAGAACGCGGGCGCCACACAAAAACACAAAAGCACAAAAAGAGGCCCCCCGGCTGCACATCGCAGTCTCGGGGGGCCTTTTCATGGAGAATCAAACCGTCGCGGCCCCTGAAGCAAGGTGCCGTTCGGCGCTATTTATCTTTGGCGCCCAAGCTTCCGCCCCACCCTGCGCAGAACCTCACAGCAGCGGCAGTCGCTTCCGCGTTCGCACGGCCTGCAGCCAGGCGGTGGTGCCCCGGCGCTGGGTGTAGCGCAGCACCTTTCGAAAGCCTTTTCCGTATACCCGGTCGGTCTGCCGGCGCATCTGCTCGATCTGGTACTCCGCCTCGTAGCTGCGCTTGGCCCGCAGCGCCAGGTAGGCGGCCATATTGCAGCTGCCCTCTTTGAACCAGCGGGCCGCATCCTGCCGTCCGTTCAGATGGATCCAGGCGTGCATCAGCTCGTGGGCGGCGGTGGCCAGAAAGGCCTCGTAGGGCAGCCCCTCCAGGATAAACACCTGAATCTTCAGCTCGATAATCCGTCCGGTACGCCGGTCCGTCCGCCGCCCGGCCTGGGTAAAGCCCAGCTCATTTCCGCTTTGCGAGTACTTCCGTAGTGTCTGTCGGTCGAGCAGGCTAAACTTCGGCCGAAAGGGGCGCAGCAGAATCCCGTGTCCCTCCAGCAGGTCGTGCGCCTCGTTCAGCACCGCCAGCCCAGCCTCTTTGCTCTCGATAGCCCGGTTGCGGCACAGCTTACAGATCATCCGCCCGTCGGAGTAGCGGCTGCCCCCGCCAGTGCTCCGCTTCGAAATCAGCCGCCCGCAGTAGTAACAGGCCGGATGGGTCCTCTCATGGGCCTGGTGATAGTTGTTGCCCCAGTAATCGCGGATATAGCTGCCCTCGATCGGCTGCCCGCACACCGCACACACCGGATTTTGCAGAGAAGTCGCTGCGCTCATACCTCGAATATAAGGCTTCGGCTGCGGGCCCGACAATTCAGAGAAGTAATTATATTACGTGTTATCAGCAGCCCTGCACCGCCGCACGGACGGTCGGGGCTATAGGGATCTGAAACTCCCGGGGCCGCCGGGCCGCCGTCAGACCGGCTCCATCCCGGCTACCACGTCGCGGTAGAAGTAGAAGCTGTCCTTCGGCACGCGGCGCTGGTTTACATAGTCGCAGTAGACGATGCCGAAGCGCTGCTCGAATCCGAAAGCCCACTCGAAGTTGTCGATAAAGCTCCACAGAAAGTAGCCCTTCAGGGGCACGCCCTCGGCAATCACCCGCCGGCAGACCTCGAAGTGGCGGCGCAGGTAGTCGATGCGCTGCGGGTCGCTGCAGCTCAGCCCGTCGGGGCTCAGGCGGTCGGGGAAGGCGGCCCCGTTCTCGGTAATGTACAGCGGCAGGTCGCCGGTCTCGGCGGCTACCCAGCGGATGTGGCGGTAAAAGCCCTCCGCGGTAATCGGCCAGCCCATGGTGGTGCGGTCCTGGTACTGCTGCACCATGCGAAAGCCCTCCGGCTGCTCCTCGTCGGCCGTAACGGCATCTTCCCAGTAGTAGTTCAGACCCAGAAAGTCGATCGGCTGGGCGATAATCTCCATGTCGCCGGACTCCACTGGCATCTTGACCTCCGGATACGCATCCAGATGGCGCTGCGGATAGCTGCGTCCCAGGATCGGGTCCAGGAACATGCGGCTGCTCTGGTCGGCGGCCCGGTCGGCGGCACCGATGTCCTCCTTGCGGCGGGTGGCCGGCCGCGGGGTAAACAGGTTCAGCGTGATGCCGATCTCCGCATCGCTGCCGGACTGCCGGGCCCGGAAGGCCTGCACGGTCTTGCCGTGGGCCAGCAACAGGTGGTGTATGGCCCGGTAGGCCGCCGGGCGCTCGGTGCGGCCGGGGGCGTGCACCCCGACATGATAGCCGAGAATCGAGCTACAAAAAGGCTCGTTAAAGGTGATCCATTTTTTTACCTGCGGAAAGAGCTCGAAGCAGCGCTCGGCATACGCCACGAACTTGTCGACTATGAAGCGCTCCGGCCAGCCGCCGGCATCCTCCAGCTCCTGCGGCAGGTCCCAGTGATACAGTGTCACCGCCGGCTCGATGCCGTTGGCCAATAGCTCCTCTATCAAGGCTTTGTAGTATTCATAGCCCTTCTGGTTCAGCTCCTGTCCGCCGCCGGGAAACAGACGCGACCACGAGAGGGAGAAGCGGTAGGATTTGAGCCCCAGCTGCCGCATCAGAGCTACATCCTCGCGGTAGCGGTGGTACTGGTCGCAGGCCACGTCGCCGGTATGTCCGTGGGCGGTTTTGCCGGGGGTGTGGCTGAAGGTGTCCCAGATCGAAGGGCTGCGGCCGTCCTCGGCCACCGCTCCCTCCACCTGGTAACTGGCGGTGGCCACGCCCCAGGTAAAGTCGTCGGGAAACTGTCCCGTAGTAATATGCTGTTTCATGTGCGTTGCTCCTGTAGGGTTTATCTTATAGAATGTAAGCCTAGAGATATCGGCATGAGGTGTCAATAGAGTGAGCAACACGAACACAGCCGGTGCAGCCGGCCCGGGCGAACAGACCCGGTATCAGCGCCCCGTCTTCCCCTTTGCGGCCCTGGTGGGCCAGCCCCGCCTGAAGGCCGCCCTGCTGGCCAATGCGGTCGACCCCTCCATCGGGGGGCTACTGATCCGCGGCGAAAAGGGAACCGGCAAAACCACCATCGTCCGCGGCCTGGCCGAACTCCTGCCGCCGCTGCAGACGGTGCAGGATTGCCCCTACCATTGCGATCCCGCCGACCCCGACAGCCCGCATGCCGAGTGCCGCGACAAAATCCGCGCCGCCGGCGCCGGCCTTGAAACCGCCACCATCCGCGTCCCGCTGGTCGAACTGCCGCTGAACGCCACCGAAGAGCGGGTGGCCGGGACGGTCCACCTCGAGGAGACGCTGCGCACCGGCCAGCGCCGCTTCGAGCCGGGACTGCTGGCGGCGGCCAACCGCGGCATCCTCTACATCGATGAAGTGAACCTATTAGAGGACCACCTGGTCGACCTCATTCTGGATGCGGCGGCCACCGGGGTTCACCGGGTAGAGCGCGAAGGCTTTTCACTGCAGCACCCCTCCGACTTTTTGCTGGTGGGCACCATGAACCCCGAAGAGGGGGAGCTGCGCCCGCAGTTCATCGACCGCTTCGGGCTCTGCATCAGCGTAAAGGGCGAGACCGAGCCGGCGCTGCGTAAAGAGATCGCCCGCCGCAGAATCGCCTTCGAGGCCAACCAGCGCCGCTTCGCCGAAGAGTGGCGGGCCGAGCAAGAGCGCCTCAGTAAAACGGTGGCGGCGGCACGGGAGTTCCTGCCGCAGGTCGAGCTGCCGGAGGAGCTGTGGGACACCATCGTCAGCTATGCTGCCGAGGGCGGTGTGCAGGGCCACCGGGCCGATATCGTCATGGCTAAATGCGCCATGGCCCTGGCCGCGCTGAACAGTCGCCGGCGGGTCGCCCCGCAGGACGTGCAAGAGGCGGCCCGCCTGGCCCTGCCGCACCGCATTAGCGGGCGGGTGGACGATACTCCTGAGAGCGCGGCCGACCGGCTCGAGCAGCTGCTGGCCGGCGTACAACTGCCTGACCTGGAAGCCTCGCCGGAACCGGATGCCCGGAAAAGTCAGGCTTCGCCGACCACTTTCGAAGGCCGGGCCGAGCGCACGGTCGACCCGCTGGAAGAGCTGCAGGTTCCCGGCTCGGCCGCTGCCGGCAGTATCGTTTTCGATTTCCTGAAAAAAAAAAGCCCACACTAGAAGAGGCCGATGAGGCCGAACTCGCCGAACAAATAGACGTTTCGCCCCGGGAGCTGCGCATCCTGCCGCGGGGCTGGAAGTCCGCCCAGAACCGCAAGCGCCGCAGCCGCCGGCGCCGCAGCGGCCGCCAGGGCAAAACCGTCTCCTCGCGGGCCCCCAGCCCGGGCGAAAAAGTTCACGACATAGACTGGACCTCCACGCTTCGTAACAGCCTGCTGCACCGCGGCCACCCCGCAAGCGCCAGCGCTGTGGACCCCGGTTCGAAGCTTGTGGTGGCGCCCGGTGATCTGCGGCTGCGGGTGCGGCGTAGCACCGAGAAGGTCTTTGTCTTGTTTCTGGTGGATGCCAGCGATTCGATGGGGGCCAGCCGCCGGCTGGCGGTGGTCAAGGCCAGCGTGATGGCGCTGCTCACCCGGGCCTACCAGCAGCGGCACAGCGTCGGGGTCATCGCCTTCGGTGGCCGGCGGGCTCGACTGCTCCTGCGGCCAACCGCCTCGGTATCACTGGCCCGCAAGGCCCTCTACGGACTGCGGCCTGACGGGGCAACCCCGATGGCCGCTGCCCTGGCCAAGGGGCTGCAGGTGCTGCACGAGGTCGGCTCGCGGGGCAGCGCCGGTTCGAAAATTGTGGTGCTGCTGTCGGACGGCGAGGCGAACGTGCCGCTGCACAGCGACGCCGATCCCCACCGCGAGGTGCTCGGTCTGCTGCCGCGGCTGCGCCGGCAGGCCGACGAGCTCATCTGCATCGACACCAAGCCGCTGTCCGCCGGACGGACGCAGGAGATGCGCCGCTTTGCCGAAGCCGCCGGCGGGCGGTATTACGGCTCCGAGGCCCTGTCGGCCGGCAGTGTGCTGAGCGCCGTCGGCCGGGCCGAAACCGCCGAGGGAGGCGCCTGATGGAACAGCCCTGGATAAGTGTTGTTATTCCGGTCTACAACCGCCCGCAGCTGGCCCTGGAGGCGGTGCGCTCGGTACTCTTCCAGTCGTATCCGCGGCTCGAGTGCATCCTGGTGGACGACGGGTCCACCGACCCACCGGAGGAAGCCCGGCGGCTGTTCGCCGCCGACCCGCGCTTTCGTTATCTGCCGATAGAGCACAGCGGCATGCCGGGGGCGGCCCGCAACCGCGGGGTCGCGGCCGCCCGTTACGATCTGATTGCCTTTCTCGACTCCGACGATCTCTGGCTGCCGGATAAGTTGGAGCTGCAGGTGGCGGAGCTGCTTCGAAGCGTGCGGGGGGAGGGGGGCGCACCGGCGCTGGTGCACTCGAGGGAGATCTGGCTGCGGGATGTGAAAATTATCAGTCAGAAGCGGCACTGCCACAGCCGCCGGGGTGACGTTTTCCCGGACGCCCTCAAAAAGTGCATGATCGGGCCGTCCACCGTGCTGATGCGGCGGGATGTGTACGAGGTCTTAGGCGGGTTCCGGGAGGACCTGGAGATAGCCGAGGACTACGAGCTGTGGCTGCGGTTGGCGGCCCTCTACCCGGTAGAGTATGTGGACGAGCCGCTGATCGTTAAGCGGGCCGGCCACGGCGAGCAGCTCTCCGAGAAATACGGACATATCGAACTATTTAGATTGAAAGGGTTGGAAGATTTGGTGCACAGCCGCTGGTTTGTCCGGCAGGCCGGAAACACCGCAGCGGCACTTACTTCGGCACGGGCGTTTGAACTCCAGCAGGCGGCTGCGGCGGAGCTCGCGGAAAAATGCGCTATTTATGCCGCCGGCTGCCGAAAACGCGGAAAGAGTGCCGAAGCCGCGGAGTTCGAGGCCAAGGCGGCGCATTACAAGGGAGAGATCGCGGCCGGCCGGTAATTAGGCCGGCATGTTCCAGTGGTTCCGCAGGTCGTCGATGAGTTTGCGTTCGGCCCGCTCGTAGAGGGCGTCTTTTACCGCCATCTCCTCGAGTACTGCCAGAATGAATTGGCGGGTTTCATTCGATTCGATCTGCGAGGCTTCTTCCCAGAACTTCTCCCAGGTGTGGGTCTGCTCCTCGAACTTGCCCAGGCGTTCGTCAAAATCGGTGAAGCGCAGGGCATCGATGACATCGTCGAGTCCTTCGATTTCGTTGGTTTCGATGCTCCCGTCCATCAGAATCAGGTTTTTCATGCATCCGGCTAGAAACATCTTTTCGTTCTGATTCAATCCCTGTACGGTTTCCATATGCCCCTCCTTCCGTTGCTGTTTCTTTAAGTGTAATAAGTTCGAATGAGCAAAAGCAAATGGCCCCTAAACGCGCGGAATCAGAGCTTTTTCTGGTAGACCCGGTGGGTCTTGTAGATGCGGGCGCCCATTTTTTTGATATTGCTGATCATCAGATCGGTGGTTTCGGCAATCTGTGTCATTTCTGCTTTACTGACATTGTGCTGACGCAGTGTTTTGGCCATCTCGTTGAAGAGGATGGCAATGCCGCCGTTTTTCTGGTACTGGGGGAGGATCCCCAAACCATTTATCAGGTATTTGGTGGCTTTTTGTTTCTCTTTCATGAGATTACGCAGGATAAGCGGATTCACCTTGCCGTTGGCCCGCTTCAGTGCAGCCGAGAGATCGGGAAAGGCCAGCACGAATCCGGCCAGCTGGTCCTCACGGCGGATAATCTTGACCAGCGACGGCTCGGTTATCTGCAGCAGATCCTCAATGAGCTGGTTCATCTCGGCCACACTCATCGGGCAGAACTCCTCGTGGTCTTCCCAGGATTCGTTGTAGAGTTGTCCGACTTCCCGGGCAACCGTATGCAGCTCGTGTTTGGTGGACAGGTCCGGCACGGTAAAGCGGCCGCGCTTTTTTGCCAGTTCGGCAAAGGTTTTGTATTTTTGTGGTAAAATTTGTTTGTTGGCATCGATCTCGGCGCTGTAAAAGTCTTTGTACTTTTCAAAGCCCACCGACTCGAGGAGCTCGCGGTAATAGGGTAGGTGGTAATTCATCATGGTCATGGAGGCGGTTTGATCGAATCCATCGATTAGCACACCCGCCCCGGTGAAGCCGGAAAAACCCTGCGGGCCGATCAGGCGGTCTAAACCGCGCTGCATGGCCCACTCCTCGGCAAAGGTGAATAGCTCGCGGGCCGCTCCCAGGTCGTCTTTTATCTCGAGAAAGTAGAAACGGGCGTCCCTTTTATCCTGATACTCGTTGAAGCGCTTCGGCTCGAGCAGTGCAATCCGTCCGACCGTCTCATCCTTGCGCTTGGCAATAAAAAACTCGCCATCGGAGTGTTCAAAGAAGGGGTGATTCTTGGCAACTATCTTTTTCATGGTCCTGGTGAACCAGGGAACATAGTGCGGATTGTCTTTATATACGGTAAATGGGAGCTGGAGAAACTCTTTTTCCGCTTGAGTTCCCGGTTTGACCTGTTCGATTGAAACTGCTTCGTTCATGGAGAAACTCCTTCTCTGGGTTTACATAAAGCCTTTGAGCGCATAAGCCAGGGCAACCCCCAGGTAGTTGCCGATGACCCAACCGGTGACCCCGGTCAGGATACCGCTTACGATGACCTGCTTGTTCCGCAGCGCCGCTGCCACTACCGGCACAAAGGGCGGAGAGAAAATGAAGGCAGTGGATGTGATAATATGTGTATCAACATCAATGCGGAAAACAGCTGAAAACAGCAGATGGATCCCCGAAACCAAGGCCAGCAGCACCGCCACGTACAGCAGAATCATCGGCGCCGACAGTACTAAGCTCTGCACATTGGCCATCGAACTGACGGTCAATGAAAAGATCAGTATGAGATAGTAGCCGAGTTGAAAGCTGTTCTTCATACGGCGAACCGCCGGAAAAAAGGAGCAGCCGACTCCCAGTGTAGTGATGGTGAGAATGGCGGCCGGCAGCGC
>JAASTM010000385.1 GCA_021767325.1 Spirochaetales bacterium | reverse complement strand
CGGAGAGAAATTCAGGATGAGGGCCGACACGAGGGCTGCCGCAAGTGAAGCCGGAAGCACAACCGCCGTACTCCAGAGTGGTACCACCTGAAAAAGCTGGTGCAGGCCGTACAGTGCTGCGGAGACCGGCACGGCTGCACATACCGCCCGGCAGCATAACCGAAACAGTAGTGCCAGCCGCCATGATCTTTTCAAGGACTTTAGAAAGTTGAAAAACCGGCGTTTCGCCGCAGCCTCGGTCACTTGTTCATCCTCCTGCGCATGGCAGCGAATCTTATCCAGAGCGCCAGTACCAGTACAGCCGAAAGCAGCCGGTGCACATTGCCCAGCGAGCAGCAGATGTCGATGAATACCGTCAGCAGCAGGACCGCAGCCATCAGCATCGCCAGCAGAAGGGGAAGCCTGAACAGTGCCGGCAGAGTTGTAATAAAAACCGCCAGCAGCAGTAAATTGGCATGGAGCAGGGCGAATACGCCTGCCTGGTCGATGAGATAGTCTATAGGAACCCCACTCAGCGCCGCGGCGGCACTCAGAGGGCTCCAGGTGAGCAGAACAAAAAGTGCAGTGGCACAGAGGACCCCGATACACTCTCCGGCCAACAGAGCCGTCTCCGGCACCCCCGTCATGAGGATCCAGTTGCGCGGATCAGTTTTCGAGCTGCTGTGGATCCGCATCAATGCGTTCAGAAAAACCCCCACACAGAGTATGAGCAGGGTGATGAACCGTATGAGTTGAAAACTGCTCGGACTGAATCCCAGGATACTGAGCAAAAGCAGGTCGCTCTGCGGCAGTGAGATACGGAAACTCAGCCCCAGGACCGTCAGAGCTGCGAGATAAAACCACAACATGCTCCGTCCGGCACACACTGCTTTCAAGTATTCCCTAATCAGTTCCCGCATCGATGCTCTCCTTCCCGGCTGTGGGGTCCAGTTCGAAGACTACGAGACCGTACACATGAGTGCGGACTGCCTGCGGGGAAAAGTGGAATACGGAGGCAGGCTTTTCTATAGGTGCTATCAGAAAACGGGATTGGTTTTCTTCGGCCTCGGCCTGCAGTTCTTTTTCTATCTGGGCGGAAAACAGCCGGAAATAGCGATCCTCCCGGGCTTCGGTATCCGGTTTCGAAGGGTGAAGGGGGCGGCGTTCTTCCGGGCCGATCAGTACCGCCTGTGGGGAGCTTTTCAGAGTATCCAGGGAGAAGGATGCCGGGAGGAGTGAATCGGCGGCGATCCGGTTGCTTATCCAGGGGTTTAGCTCTATCTCAGCGCGGTTTTCAGGTAGAGATACTTGAAACGGAGGATTGCCCTCTACAGAGACATACTCAGCCCGCTCCCCTAATTGAGTATGCACATTGAGCGGGCTGGAGGCCAGCAGGTAGGCCCGGCTCTGCAGCCCGGCAAACCCGTGTCCCTTTGTACGCAGGACCTGACTTTCTACAACATACAGCGGAGCGCTGCGGATTTGGCGGGTGAAAAAAAACTCGCCGCCTATACTAAACACGAGCAGTCCTGCCATCAGCAGAATGCTTGAAAACAGCGGCTTTCCGTTTTCGCTCCGTATGTAAGCCCGCAGCAGTGCTGCAGCAATGCAGAGAAAACTGATAAACCAGATTGCCGAGATTCTTCCGATAAAAGGTACCCGGAATTCCGCCTCACTGCGCAGGGCTGTCAGTACACCGTGTTCGAAATCTCCTGTCTCCAGAGTTGTGCGCACCGCATGCGAGGAGTTCGACGGGGGAAGGAGGGGGCTTGCAGCTGCATATACTGCTCCCAGACCAATCTGCTCTGAAACTGTCTCGAACGGGCCTCTGCTTTGGAGCCGGCGGCGGAACTCCTCCGGCAGCAGGGGGTCATCGGTTTCGAGTGGATGCCTGGAAGGAGGACCCGGCACAAAGACTATTCTTCCGCCGGCCGCCACGTAGTTATACAGTGCACGCTGCTGCGGCGACCCGAGGGCCGCATAGAAGGCGATATCGGTAAGCACGGCATTTACAGAACCATACGCACTCCATCGGAGCGGCAGCAGATCGGGGGTGAGAGCGTACACCGGCAGTTTTGCTTTATCTGCGCTCTGGGCAATCTGCCGGTGGGAGGTCAGGTCGAGCAGGAAGGGAGCTGATTCAGCGTTCGGGGGGAGGTCGACGCTCTGTTCATAAAGTGTGTCGTTTTCATCGGCAAGCGTAACAGTAAGGGGCGTATAGCGGTCCTTTATGGGTATGGAGAAAAAGTAGCGTTTTGTATCGCCCCTTTGCAGTTCACAGGCGCTGGTGTAGCGGATATCTCCGGTTTGATACACCAGGGTGGAGCGGTTTTGCTGAACGGATAGCTGTGCGCGGATTGGCCCACCGCTTGACTGTACAAACAGCCAAACCGGTACATGGCGTCCGGGGACATATGCGCCTTGAAAACCTATTGCGGTATCGATGATGATTTCGGCATTCACCCATCCCGGGAGCAAGCAGATAAGAAATGTTATAACAAGACGGTGTCGGTACATCCTTTTTATTGTTTGCCGGAACGGATAGTCAGTTCCGGCGCGTCGTAATTAGCGCTGACTGCAGCCCTCCACATTTTGCTTAGATCGTGGTCCGACATATATTTGCGGATTTCTATCTTCAATCGCTCCTGTAGAAACAGGGCTGTTTGGCTCTCCTTATACAACTGCCGCGCCTTCGTCGAAAGGGTCGATTCGGCCATCTCCTTTATTCTGGATTCAAGCTGTACCTCGAAATCGGATATGATACTGCGATAATGTTCGAGGATCAGTTCGGCATATTCAATGATAAGCGGGTCGAAGCCGCGGATGGACCGGGAGTACTTGATGAGATATTCCAGTTCGATAAATGCGTCGAGGTAGTTCTTATCCTCTTTGAAGTAGCGCAAGATCTTCCTGGCCATGTGAATAAGGTCTTCGTTTTCGAGACGGCTTATCACTCCCTTAGTGCTCGTTTCAATTCGGAATGGAGGCATGAATTTATACAGGCGGATGAGCAGCATGAGCAGATTTTCGAACACCCCCTCTTTCCATGATCTGTTTTCAATTGATTTCATCAGATTTTGCAGATCCTTCTCTATCATGACCCGGTACTGGTCTTTTTTCTCAAAAAGCACCTCACATACGGCCACATCTATACCCTTAAAACGGATAAAGCCTGAATCGATGAAATGAATAGGAGGATCTCTTAAGTCGACTTTCGGTATATGTTTGGTTTCGGCTTCAAAACTGTGAAAGGTAGTGCGTCTAACCAGGATACGGGACCGGTTATCGGAGAGTTCATTGGCCCGGGACTGCAGACGGGCGGCGGTGTTGACCACTCCTCCGGATAAATCGCCGTCGCGAGTGATGATAAAAGGGGTGAACTTGTTGCCTCCGGCAATTCCGGCCGAGACATGCATGTCCGGCAGAGTGTGTTTGAACTTCTTGTTCAATTCTTTCTTGCGGGCAAATACATCGATGATGTCCAGGGTCAGCTCTATCAGATCACGGGCACTGGTGCCGACCAGGACTATTTCGTCTCCGCGCTGACGCTGCAGAATCACATCCCGGGCCCGCGCCAGCTTCATGAGCTCGACCTGGATTAGCTGATCCAGGGCCTTCAGCATCGAGAGGTTGTTTTTATGCTTGTCGCAGAAACTGGTGTATCCGTGCAGGTCAAGAATACCGACGAAGATATTCGAGATGGTAAGAT
>JAASTM010000384.1 GCA_021767325.1 Spirochaetales bacterium | reverse complement strand
GGGGATATTGACGACCCGACCCAGAGGTATGCCATGTCAGTATCTATCTTTCCTAAATAGGCGGGGTTGATGGTGGGAGCGTAGTAGTCCGTCTCTACCCGGAACTTCGGTGATATGCTCTCGAGTTTCTGCAGGTAAATCTCGACCGCTTCGTAGTCCGGGTCGATTTGCTTAGCGGCTTTCAGCTCCTGCTTGGCTTCCTGTGTGTCGTTCCGGTCGTAGGCCTCGATAGCCCGGGAGAAGGCCACTACCGCTGCCTCGTCTCTCTCTTCCCTTTCTACGGTTTTTCTCGCGGTACTTTCGGCCACTTTCACCTGAAAGTGCTTCAAAATTGCCGAGGCGAAGTAACCGGATATGTACTCGTAGTTTCCCGGTTTCTCGGTAAGGGAGTCTCTAAAGATCATTTCGCCCGATTCGACTTCCGTGACCCGGATACTGATCAGAAGCTGCGGGGGCATATCCACGATTTCGCCAAAGACCAAATAGTCGGCTGACAGCATCCTTCCGACTTGCATCTGCTCTTCCCGGTTCTCCGCCAGGCCGGAAAGGGCGAACTTTACCTCCTGCATAAGTTCCACGCGTTTTTCCCGATCAACCAGGGTTATCTCCGGGCTCTTAGACAGCTCTACGGCAATCATCTCGCTGATGCCTTTGCCGAGGAAGGAATATTGCGGATTATCGCTGTGGACTACAAAGTCGACCATTGCGATGCGCTCTTCGGCGTAAGCGGAAGCGGTACCGGCGGTACACAGTAATAGAAAGAGAAACAGCGCACCGAGGGTCGCCGGTATTTTTCGCAGGCAGGTATGTGAGTTTTTTTGGCACCCTTTTCTTGCCATAGTCGTTTCCTCCTGTCTACCTTCATTGAGAGGAAAGCCAGCGCGCTGAAAGGTGCTGAGTGTAATTGAGAAGCCTCTGCGCCAGATGTATGCAGAGAAGGCCGTTTCTGGTTAGTTTCGCTGGAACTATATTACCATTAGGTATGGGGATTTCCAAGAAAAACTTGTTCCGGCGGTTCCGGCGGACTGCCGGCTTGCCTCTACAGATCTGTCAAATCAGTGCTTTGAATATTTCCACCGCCGGTTCGATGAGCTCGTCGGGAAAATCGAAGCCGGTGGTGTGCAGACCGGGGCTGTTTTCTCCACTGCCGATGAAGAAGATGCAGCCCGTGCGGTCCTTGAGATAGTAGCCGAAATCCTCACTTCCGCGGAAGGCGTCCGGCAGATGCTGTACCTGGATTCCAAGGCCTTTGCAGGCGGCGGCGACTTTGCGGATGCTATCGCCGTGATTCACGGTTTCCGGAAATACGTCGCTCTCCTCCGAGCTGTACTGCAGGCCGTAGCGGGAGGCCTCTGCGCGGGCCTGGTTTTCGATATACAGCTGAAGGCGCTCGAGCTCGGCTTCGTATTGGGACCGCAGGGTCAGGCGCAGCAGCCCCGAACCGGCGGAGGTGCCGAAGGCCTTCTCGCCGATGTCCACTTGGATAACCGTGCAGAGGAGGGTGCCCTGGAGTTTGAGCCGGACAGCGATATCATCGATGTGCTCGAGCTGTTCGATGATACGGGCGATTGCAAAAGCGGGGTTTATGCCCTCCTCCGGCAGGCTGGCATGCGACTGCCGGCCTTCGAAATGCATACTCAGGCCCTTAGAGGCGAAATGAACAGACCCCGTTTTCAGCCCCACCAAACCTTTCGGCAGGCCAGGGAAGACGTGGAAGGCGTAGATCTCCTTAATTTGAGGCTCACGTGCTTTTAGCACGGCCGCGCATTCCCGGGCGCCAGCGCCGATCTCTTCGGCGTGCTGAAAGATAAAGTATACGTCCCGGTCGGCTCCGCTGCGGTCGATTTCAAGGGCCAGACCGGCCAGGCTGGCGGCATGCCCGTCGTGGCCGCACTTGTGTCCGACCCCCGGGATTTCGGAGCGGTAGGCGGCATCGATGTCGTCCTGCACGGGCAGGGCGTCGAAATCGGCCCGGAAGGCGATGGCCGGGCCAGGGAGCGGGGCGGGCGAGCGGTAACGGGCATAGAACCAGCGGCCGTGGTCGACAATTTCCAGTTTGGTATGAGCTTTGAGAAACTGCTGCAGGTGCCGCGGTGTCCACTCCTCCTGCATGGAGAGTTCGGGGTGCCGGTGTAGTTCATGCCGCAGTTGGATTACGGATTTCAGCTGTTCCGGTTGCATTGGTTTTCCTCTTTATTCAAAGGGGGTTATGGAGGGAAGGCATCATGTCCAGCCTGACTATTGCAGACACTTATCACTGTTACCCCTGTCCTCATTCGCTCGTTGGCGAAGCTCTTCAGATTGTGGTTTTATCTCTCCACAGCTGTAGACAGGGGGTGTTTCATTAACCGTTTTGGGTACCGAGTCTCCATATCGGGAGAGCCAAAACTCTACTGCACAACGTACCAGTTCGCTCACCGGTCGATCTTGCGCAGCGGCTATGCATCTGAGTCGAGAGAGCTGGGGCTCAGGAAATAAAATCTGCATCTTTTGCATGTATACATGCTAACCACGCATAATTATGCTGTCAACTTTTTTTAGGAACTGGACGCGAACTGGACGCGATACTGTTCTTATTCAGCCAGGACTGCACCGATAATTTCTGAGACGCTTGTGTCGAAGTGCTCCAAAAAGCTGCAGTCAATACATTTGATCTGTTTAAGCATGCTCCTGGGAAAACTCTTGAGTCGAACAACGAGGTCTTCGTTTGCAAAACCTGCCTTCTGATGCGCCGCATTCAGAATCTCGGACCATGAAAAACTATAGTACGTATGAATCAGGACAATATCGAAGATGTCTTTTGGGTTATCTCTTCCGATTACTGCGGTGAGTTTGTTTGCAAGAATATTTTCAACAGTATCGATAAGGTAGTTTTCTTTAGTTACAATCGGGTCTTTGAACCGATTGGGACCATCATTTACAAAATCGATTTGAAGTTTATTATCAACAATAAGCCGTAAGAAGTTCTTTGTCTCTACCTCAACAGAGAATGTATGAGAATCTTTAAGAGCTGAGCGAATATTGCGCTGGGCAAATGCGAATCGTGGAGAGTCATTGGCAAAAAAGTCTAAGTCATCGGAGTACCGCTTCGCCTGATAGAACCGGCTAAGGCAGGTGCCGCCTGTCAGATAAAACTCCGATTCGGCAGCGAAAACAGCATCAAGTACCTGATCCTGCAGGGCGTACAGCTCCTTGTACACATTTTTACTATCTATGCTGTCCATTTTAGTTCACCGATTTTCAGTTCCTTGTCTAAAAAAAACACCTCGGCAATATTTTTCCGCCGAAAGGCGTAGTCGTAATTGAACTCGGGAAGCTGGTACTCTTCAAGTAGTAGGCGCAGATCTTCCCGACTGAAGAGCTGCAAGTCGAGCAGATAGTGTGAACTGTTCAGCAGAATTTTCTCAAAAAGTTGCTTTTTCTTTCGCAGATCGTCTCCGTTTATTATGTGTTGTAGCTCTTCTGCAGTGAAGTGGCTGTCCCAAAAACATTCCCGGAGGATCCGATCATAATTTACCATATCTGTATCATAGCAGCACCACATGCTGTGCGCAAGCCGCCGATATCAACATCAGAGCAGTGCCTTGAGATCCGCAAAAAGGCGCTAAAAATCTGATTAAAATTGTCATATAAATGCAAATGCGGTATCTTAGGAATAAGAGGAGGTGGAAAGTGCGAGTTTTTCGATTG
>JAASTM010000383.1 GCA_021767325.1 Spirochaetales bacterium | reverse complement strand
GACAGGACCAAGCCACCCTGCCCGCGAGTTCTCAACCGCGCTATGTACTGCACTTTATCCAATACAGCCGGCAGGAGGGGCATCGCGAACGCAGGCTCGAGTTCCTTGGCACCGGGGATGATACCGGAGATAGTAGTGTGGAGGAAATTCCCCTGGAGATCGGACCGAACGGATTTTCTCAATGTGATAAAAACAACTGTCAGGCCGTAATCAGTTTTGAAGAGGAGGGCTGCTTTCTGAGCAGTGATGTCCCGCTTCTGATCAACGGGGTTGCCGTGCGTAGGAGGAAGTTTCGGCCCGGTATCACAATTATATTCGGGGCAACCCGGCTCAAGCTGTTGAAAATCGAGAGAATACCTGCAGAACCGCGGTGTGCTGAATCCCAAGTGGCTGTCGAACCCAAGGGCCCCAGGCTCAGGGGACGTGCCGCCGGGGCTGGGACTGGGGCTGGGGCTGGGGCCGCGAAGGTTGGCACCGCCAAGGCCTGCCTAAAGCCCCTGCTTCCGCTCTGGGCGGCCGGACTACTGGTAGTTGGGGGATTGTATGCTGCCGTCACTCTTATCGGGCCGATAGACGGCAGTACACGCTACACATCAAAAGTCCGCCTCGAGTTTTCGCCGTATGACTGGGAGTCCGAATTTCTCCATCCTGTGCACTTTCGCGGTCGCGGGGCTGGCTCCGGACAATCGGAGGCTGGTAAGATGGATAGTGAGCCGGTGAAGATGATCCGCGGCCGCCGGACCGACGGTCAATGGCAGTTTCCCGGGCTGGAGGATGAGCGGCCGGTAGACTATCTCTTTCTGCATGCGCACCCCGACGATGAGGCGCTCGATTTCGGCGGGCTGCTGGCAAGACTGGAACAGTCCGGCCAGCGGGTTGCAGTAGCACTGTTCACAGACGGGGAGGCGGGCCTTTCGAGAGGACCCGAAAGGATGATCGGCTCGGCTCCGGATGTGCTGAAGAGCATCCGCATTGAAGAGGCAGCTGAATCTCTGCGGATACTGGGAGCCGATTTGTACATCCGGCTCGGACTCAGGAATCATCCCTATTCGAGTCAGCGGCAGGTTTTGCCGATGGAACGGGTGTACGCGGCGTGGGGTGGTGTCGAATCGCTTGAGGCGGCGGTAAGTACACTGATCGAGCGGCTGCAACCGGAGGTCATAGTGAGTCCCGACGGGCCGTCTGAGGCGAAGGAGCATTTTGAACACGAAGCTGTGGGGCAGTTGGTAATGCAAGTGGTTGAGAAAATGCTGCGGGAGCAGCCCGATGATCTCCCTTCGCGTTATCTGCGCCTAGTGGATCCGATGCAGCAGGGGGTCTACCGCCGGTTTGCAGCATACGATGTTCTGCGCCCGGTCTGGCCGTTTACTGAGTCTCCCCGGAGTGTACAGAACCGGGCCCTGAAGGCGCATCAGAGTCAAATCGATGCGAGAATCGTAGGTCTGGAGTATACTCCCCTGTTTGAATCCGAGTATTATCAGGTGAGAGAACTGGATGAGTAATACTGCACTGAGAAGAGCATGTACAAGGGTAACTCTGATTTTGTCTCTGATAAGTATAAGTGCATGTGTTGGCGGACCGCAGAATCCCCAGTCACCCTCCTCGGTTAGTCACAGCGAAGATAAAAGTGCTATGAGTTCAGCCGAAATCGAATGGCGGATTTGTACCTGGCCTCAGGGTAAACAGGCGGCGGTCACGCTGACTTTTGACGATGGAACCCTGGATCAGTATGAAGTAGCCCTGCCGCTGTTGGAAGAATATGGGGTGGAAGCAACCTATTTTCTTATCACCGGTCCACGGGGCAGCGGTGTATGGGAGGATGGGAAACACTCCCGCCGGCTTTTTGACTGGGATGCGGCCGTGGAGATTGCCTCCAAAGGGCATGAGATCGGCAGTCACGGGGTTTCCCACAGAGATCTTAGACGTTTGTGGTGGTTTGGTGAGTTGAGTGAGATCGAGCGGGAACTGCAATGGTCTCGTATGGAAATTAAGCGATACATTCCCGAAGAGTATCTGCCGGCCGGAAGCCTGCTGTGCTTCAGCTGGCCCTATTGGCGCAGCACATCGGAACTGGAGCGCATGGCGGAAAAATACTATGTAGCCGCCCGCAGCGGCCGGGGACGAGCGCCTCTTAGAATTCCGCCGAACGCATATGAAATCAAATCAGTGAGAGTGATGTCGGACGACAGTTCCGAGAAATGGCGTCAGAAGATAGAGACGGCCCGGAAAAGGCAGGGATGGCTGCTCTTTTCTCTGCACGGAATTGACAACGGGCAGATGGCTCCCAATGAGATTGGCTGGCAGCCGGTAAGTGAGGCTAAATTTTCTGCGCTGCTGGGTATGGCACAAGCCTCTGATTTGTGGACTGCCCCCTTGGGGGAGGTTGTTCGTTATAGTACCGAACGGATGGCGGCTCGCCTGGAAATAGAGGCCTTACTGCCCGGCAGAATCATGCTGCGCTTGGATGACGGACTCGACGATGAGGTCTTTGATAGGCCTTTGACGATTGAACTGACTCTGCCGGAAGAGTACTGGAACGGTTTTACGTCCGCGGTTGTGGAGCCTGTCGACTCGGCCGATTCGTCAGAAGTCACACGAATCGAGCGGACCGGCGGTGGAAAAACCGTGCGCTTCGACTTGGTGCCGAACGGAGAGCTTGTTACTCTGCGCGGGACCGTGAACCCATCCGTGAGGGCAGTACAACTTTACAATCGCTAAGCAATTTCTTAAAGTTAAAAATGATGGATTTACACGCGATTCCGAGATTAAACCGTTTGAAGACAATTATTCTCACCCTGATCAAATACGGGTTTGATGATTTAGTAGCCCGTCTGGAGCTGCCGGGTAAGTTACTGAAAATGGTCGCAGGGGCTAAGGCCGGCGAATACACGACCGAGAGCACCTGGAAACGGCTGCGGTATGTGCTCGAGGAACTAGGTCCCACCTTTGTAAAACTGGGGCAGGTCCTCAGCCTGAGAACTGATTTAATACCGAACGACCTGGCCGAAGAGCTGAAGGGACTGCAGAAGGAAGTACCGCCGGAAGACTTTCAGACTTTGAAAAAGTTTATTGAAGAGGAGCTCGAAGCCCCGATGAGCGAGGTTTTTGCGGAGTTCGATGAAGTGCCGATTGCCGCAGCTTCGCTGGCGCAGGTACACAGAGCCCGGCTCAATCCCGAGTTCGAGGGCTCGATAGTGGCGGTTAAGGTGCAGCGCCCTGAAATCGAGAGTACTATCCGTTACGACCTAGAGCTGCTGCGTATGATGGCTGAAGAGATTCACACACATGCCGAAGATCTGCAGGTGTACAACCTGCCGGAGGTGGTTCGGGAGCTCTCTGATATGATGCGCAGGGAACTGGACTTTACCAGCGAAGCCCGTAATATTCGGGCTGCCCGTCATAACATGCGTCATGCGGATGATCTCTATTTACCGGCCGTTTTTCCGGAGATCTCTACCGCACGGATTCTGATCATGGAGCTGGTGGAAGGGCGTCCCCTCGAGGATATCGCTTCGCTTTCGGATGCAGTCCGGCTCAAGGTTGCCCGTACCGGTATCCGAACCGCCCTCGCACAGATACTCGAGGATGGTTTATTCCATGCCGACCCGCATCCGGGGAACATTATGATTCTGCCGGACGGCAGAATGAGCCTGCTGGACTGGGGGATGGTGGGACGCTTGACCCCGGACATGCGG
>JAASTM010000382.1 GCA_021767325.1 Spirochaetales bacterium | reverse complement strand
TTTAACCGAGACTGAAGAACAGGAGTTCCTGGCATGGAAGGATGCTGGTCTGATAACTCCCATCGGCCAATCCGACGAGCACTCAGCCTATTTCAGCGGAGAGGCGGCGGAGAGAATCCGGCATATAAAACAGTTCAAGGGGATGGGATACAGCCTCGATGAGATTCGCAAAATTCTTCGCAAGGTCGGAATACCGGCCGCAAAAAAGGGCGGGCCGCAATCAGGTTCCGAGCGTGAACAGCTGCTGACTATCGGAGCCCTGGCCGAACAGGCCGGTATCAGCCCGCGCACAATCAAGCATTGGGAAGAAAAGGGAATCATTGAGCCGGATATGCGCAGCCAAGGCGGATTTCGGCTCTACAAAGAGTACTATGTATATTTCTGTAAACTGATTCAGGACCTGCAGCTGTTCGGTTATTCCCTAGATGAAATAAAGCGGATCTCCGACTATTTCCGCGATTTCGTAGCGATCCGGAATAATCAGCACAGCCATTCCCCCGAAGAGACCCGCCGGCGTCTTTCGGAAATGCAGGCGGAGATCACACGCCTGTTCGAAAAGACCGCCCAGCTCAAAGAGGGAATTTCCCGTTGGGAGGAGCTGCTGCGCAAGCATAGAAAACAGATTATCAATCTGCAAAACAAAACCAGTAAAAAGCACACGGAGGACCCAGAATGACACTCACCCACCAGGCATTAGAAATAGATTCATATCAGTTCAAATCTTCTCATAACGAATTATATCCAGCTGAGGATTACAAGCACAGCGACTCTCTCTTTCGGGCGCTGCTGCGGTTTTATCTGGATGAAAACTCCTTTTCCGACAAGTTTATTTTTCACCATCTGCAGCTGGCCGATCGCAGCATTCAGGAGAACAACTCGTTTCAATACCACATCATCAAACCGAGAGCAGGTGCCCCGTTCTCAGGAGCTATACTGCTGTTTCACGGATTAAATGAAAAATCATGGAAAAAGTACATCCCATGGGCCGAGAATCTGGCCGTTAAAACCGAACGCCCTGTAATTCTATTTCCGATAGCCTTTCATATGGATCGGGCTCCCCAGTCATGGTCGAATCCACGCAGTATGATTCCGGTAGCCCGGGAACGTCAAAAGCTCTTTCCGGACCTGGACTCAGTGTCCTTTATCAACGCGGCCCTCAGTCACAGAATTCAATTCGCCCCCCACCGCTTCGTTACCTCCGGCCTGCACAGCTTCTACGATGCACGCGATCTGGCCGCGGTACTACGCAGCGGTCGTCATTCTCTGTTCTCTGAAGGGGCGACGGTAGATCTGTTCGGTTATTCCATCGGGGCGAGTTTAGCTGAACTCCTTTTACTGTCCGATCCGGATAATCTGTTTTCGGATTCACGAGCATTTCTGTTCTGCGGCGGTTCAGCCCTCGACCGGGCAAGCCCGGTTTCAAAGACAATAATCGACGGCGAGGCCTACCAGGAGCTGTTTAAGTTCTTTCACCGTCTGTTCGGCGATTTCGGGTCCCTCGGCGAGCATTTACTCGACTTGGCGGGCAGGTGTATGCGTGAACTGGAGTGGTTCAAGAGCCTGTTGTTTATAGATCGACTCAAGGCACTGCGGGAAGGGCGTCTAAAGCAAATCGCCCAGCGCCTGTCGGCAGGGGTAATGAAAAAGGACCGGGTATTTACACCAGATGCGGTCCGCACCACCCTGCAAGGCGACACGGGAGACATCCCGATTCGGGTAACGGAATACGACCTGCCCTGCGACTACAGCCACGAGACCCCCTTCCCGGCCGGTGCCGACGCCGCCTCGGAGGTAAGCCGGGTATTCGAAGATATAATGGATACCGCCGGGAGTCTGTACTGCAATGTCTGACTTGCGATGCGCACTGGTAGGATTGGGCAGAATCGGCAGCAGCCTCGAGGTCGATCCGCTGCGGGAAAAGCCCTGCACTCATGCCGGGGCTATGTATGCCGATCCCGACTGCCGGCTGGTCGCTGGCTGCGACATCGAATCCGAAGCCCGGCAGGCCTTCGAGGCCCAGTGGCCGGAGGCTGAGTCGGTCGAGTTGTACGAGGATATCGACGCGCTGCTGCAGGCGATGCGGCCGGATATCCTCTCGATTGCCACCCCGCCGAATACCCACCGCCGCCTGGTCGAGAAGGCCGCCCGGGTCGGTGTTCCGGTGGTAATCTGTGAAAAACCCCTGGCCCATACGCTGAGGGATGCCCGGGCCATCGCCCGCATACACAACTCGGGCAGAATGAAAATAGTAGTGAACCACGAGCGCCGCTATTCGCAGGATTATCAGATGGTCAGGGAGGCCATCCGAAGTAAGCGGTTCGGAGCGCTTATTTCGCTGCGCGGCACCCTCTTTTTCGGCCGGGCCGCCGCCCACAAGGATGTGCTGTTGCACGACGGCACCCACATGATCGATATCATCAACTATCTGACCGATTCAGTGTCGGTAGTAAAAAAGAAGTACGGTTCCATGCACTCCTCCACCTCCTCTGCATACATTTTCGGAAGGGCCGGAAAAGTTCCGGTATGTATAGAGGTCGGCAGCGAGCGCGACCATCTTGTGTTTGAGATAGAGCTGAGTTTTGAACGCGGCCGAATCCGGGTAGGCAACGGGGTACTCAGTTTTGAAGAGAGCGGTGCCAGCCCGTTTTACAGCGACTACCGTTCACTTCTGCCGGCAGATACGCCGGTAATTAAGCGGACCGGCTACTTTGCAGGCATGATAGCCGATGCAGTCAGGTGCTGTCGGGAGCCCGGGTATCAGCCGGTTTCCAATGCATCCGCATCGCTGGAGGTAATGCGCTTTATTCGGAGCGTATGAGTTCTATGCCGTCATCGCGGATAGTAATGAGCTGCTGTTTATACAGGGTTCCGACTGTTTTCTTGAAGAGCTTTTTGCTCATCTGCAGCCGTTCATAGATTTCCTGGGGCTCGCTTTTATCGTGCAGCGGCAGGAAACCGCCGGCTCTTTTAAGGGCTGTAAGAATGGTATGGGAGGCCTGTTCGCTGGCCGGCTTGAAACCCTGGGGCTGTAGGATGACGTCGACCAGACCATCTTCCCGGACCTTTTTTATATAGCCGGTTTTGCGGTCGCCGATTTTAACCGGCTCGAAGATCTCTCCGTGATAGAGCAGGCCTTCATAGCGGTTATCGATTACCACCATCACGCCTAATTTCGTTTTTTCCCATACCAGTAGTTCGACTTCCTGATTAAAATCCAGCTTCGAAGTGTCCCGGTCGAAATGAGATTCCAATCGGCAGGTACCGATCACTCCGTTTTTCTCATAGTCCAGCATCAGATAGGTAATGGCTACATCCCCGGCATGCAGCGGATGCAGCCAGTGCTTCTTGGGCACAAACAGATCCTTGTGAATACCCCAATGCATAAAGGCTCCGAATTCGGTTGTGGAGACCACCGGTAAAGGGGCAAAGTCGCCAACTTTGGCTATCGGCTGAAGGGTGGTCGCCCCCAAACTGTTCTTCGATTCATTGTACACGAACACCAGCAGGCTTGTACCGGGGGCCGCCCTTTTCGGTGTTTCCGCCTTCGGCAGATAGATTTCCCGGTCGCCGCCGTCCAGATAGCAGCCGCCGCGGGCCATCCGTTTCACTTTTAATGTATTGAAATCGCCTATTTTCAACATTCTCGCTAAATACCTCTTTATTTCGGCCCAAAACCGATTTATAGTATTAGTATAACTGGTAGC
>JAASTM010000381.1 GCA_021767325.1 Spirochaetales bacterium | reverse complement strand
CTGCGGCACATGCTGGAAGCATCTCAGGTTTCCGGCCCGCGCATCCACGATGCGCGCATTGCCGCCATCTGTCTGGCTCACGGGGTCGAGGAACTCTGGACTGCCGACCGGGACTTTTCGCGGTTCCCCGGCCTGAAGGTGAACAATCCACTGGTGTAGGTCGGATCACAACTGTGGGTGCAGCTGCTTGAATAGTGGTATCCCAGTTGTTAAGCTTTTAGTATGACTAAGAGAGGGAGCCCCGTTACGACGGGTGAGTCGGAACAGCCGGTTAGTGAAGAGGCTGCGGAGGTTCAGCAGCAAGCGGGGGCCGCCGCCCCGGAACCAACGCAGAAGAAAAGCCTCACCACTGTTGTTGCAATATTTGCCAGTGTATTTCTGCTTGCCAGCGGATCGGCCCTGCAGACCACGGCGGTCTCGCTGCGCGCGGGAATCGAGGGCTTCAGCGAACAGGCCATTGGTATAATCAGTTCCAGTTATTACGGCGGACTGCTGGCGGGTTCATTTCTCGCACTCCTGACGATCCGCAATGTAGGCTATGTGCGCACCTTCGCCGCTTTCGCTTCTCTGGCATCGGCAACCTCCCTGGCCCATGTGCTGGTCATCTCGCCTTTCTGGTGGGTGGTGTTTCGCCTGCTGCACGGGATGTGTCTTTCCATTGTACTGGTTGTGGTGGAGAGTTGGCTCAACTCCTCGGCGCCGAACAAGAGTCGGGGGCGGATCCTTTCCCTCTATGGCATTGTCTTTCTGGCTGCCAATGGTATAGCCCAACCGCTGTTAGGTGTATTCTCGCCGGCGGATTTCAGTCTCTTTGGAATTACCTCGATTCTTATTTCGATCTGCGTGATGCCGATCGGCCTCGGTGATGTGCACGGCAATCCGCAGGTCGGCAGCATCAAGATCCGCATCGTGGGTATGTTCAGAAAATCCCCCCTCGGTTCTACCGGTGTGATCATCAGCGGGCTGGTAATCGGTGCCCATCTGACGCTCACACCCCGCTATGCCCAGACCCTGGAAATGGACCCCGGGGCAATCGGAATCCTGCTGATGGTCGCCTCCTTCGGAACGATTCTACTGCAGATGCCCCTCGGGTGGATTTCCGACCACCGCGACCGCCGGATTGCCCTCATTATCAGTTCGGCCGTATCGATTGCGGCGATACTCGGCTTCACCCTGTCAGATGGGATGAGTCCCTTCCTGCTCCTGATGGGCTTTCTGATCGGCGGCTTCATGATGCCCCTCTATCCGCTGGCCCTGGCTACAGTAAACGATCAGCTCGCCTCGCATGAGATGATAGAGGCGGCCAGTGCCCTGTATGTGTTCTACGGCTTGGGCTCGATGCTCGGCCCGCTGCTCGCATCCATCGCCATGGCGCGCTTCGGCCCGGTGGCCCTCTACCTGTTCATCGCGCTCAGTCTGGCCCTCTTCCTGGGTTTCGGGCTGCTGCGGCTGCACTATATTCCGGAGTTTCTCGTCCGCGGGGCAAAGTCGAGTTACCGCATCGTTCCCCGCACAACTCTTGTCGCTTATAACCTACTGCGCCGTCCGCGGGCTGAGCGGAGCAAATCGGGCCGGCGGACCGGCCGCGGGAGCCGAACGAAAAAATCACAGGCTGAATGAAGGATCCCCGAATGAATTGACAGGGTGGCTGACTTTGTTTATTATATGAGTATATGATCATATGCACATATAAAGGAGCCCGAATCAATATGCCAACCGCAGAAAAAAAACAGATTAGTCTATTTGAGAGATATTTAACCCTCTGGGTGGCCCTCTGTATTGCAGCGGGTACGCTAATAGGCCGCTTTCTGCCGGCAGTTCCGGAGTTTCTCAGTACCCTGGAGTACGCCCGGGTGTCTATACCGGTGGCCGTGCTCATCTGGCTGATGATTTATCCGATGATGCTCAAAGTGGATTTTACCAGCATTGTGAATGCCACCAAGAGGCCCAAGGGACTCACCATTACGACCGTCACGAACTGGCTCATCAAGCCCTTTACTATGTACCTGATCGCCTATTTCTTTCTCAAGGTGGTGTTCACACCCTTTATCGAAGAATCCCTGGCGACCGAGTATGTGGCCGGGGCGGTGCTGCTGGGGGCGGCGCCCTGTACCGCTATGGTCTTTGTGTGGAGTCATCTGTCGGACGGCGACCCCGCCTACACGGTGGTGCAGGTGGCGGTAAACGACTTGATCATTCTGGTGGCCTTTACTCCGATTGTGGCCTTTCTCTTAGGGGTGAGCAATATCCACGTGCCCTACGACACCCTATTTTTGTCGGTGGTGCTGTTTGTAGTCATTCCGCTGGCCGGCGGTTATATCTCACGGCGCTCTGTAATCAAGCGGCACGGCAGCCAGTACTTCGAACAGGTGTTTCTCAAGAAATTCGACAATACCACCATCGGCGGGCTGCTGCTTACTCTGATTATTCTGTTTTCCTTCCAGGGCGAGATTATTCTGAACAACCCCCTGCACATCCTGCTGATTGCGGTGCCCCTGGTCATCCAGACCTTTTTGATTTTCGGCATTGCCTACGGCTGGGCCAAGCTGTGGAAAGTGCCGCACGGTATTGCCGCTCCGGGGGCGATGATCGGGGCCAGCAACTTCTTCGAACTGGCGGTTGCGGTGGCGGTCAGCTTGTTCGGTCTGCAATCCGGGGCCGCCCTGAGCACAGTGGTAGGCGTGCTGGTGGAGGTACCGGTCATGCTGAGCCTGGTGAAGATTGCGGTAGCCACCCGCGGTTCATTCCGGGCATACACCTAAAGAGCAGAACGTGGTAGGGTAGGTGCAAATGCGTGATATCATCGAAGAGCTGAAAACACTGGCCGATCAAAACCGCATGCGGATCCTCTCGCTCATCTGGGAAGCTGAGGATCTGTGCGGCTGCGAGGTCGAGCGGATCCTCGACTTGAAGCAGAGCAATACCTCCCGGCAGCTGCACCGTCTGTACTCGGCCGGCCTCATCAGCAGCTATAAAAAAGCCCAGTGGTCCCATTATCAAATTGCCGGCCGGCACAGCGCCGAGACCGGCCTGGTGGGGCAGATAGTGGCGCTGGTGCGCAGTTCGGATGATATCTACCGGGACGATATCGCCAAACTGCAGGATTACCGGGAGCGCGGGTTTTCCTGCCAAACTATCCACGAATGGGTTCCCTTTGAATATTCTCAAAACGCCGCAGGGCAAAGGAGTACACATGAGCAATAAGAAAAAGAAAGTGCTGTTTATCTGCATCCACAACAGCGCCCGCAGCCAGATTGCCGAAACCTTTCTGAACGATCTCGCCGGTGACAGGTTTGAAGCCGAAAGCGCCGGACTGGAGCCGGGCACGTTGAATCCGCTGGTGGTACAGGCGATGGGCGAAGCCGGCTACGATATCTCCGGGAACTCCACCAACAGCGTGTTCGAGTTTCACAAGGAAAAACGCTCCTACGATATTGTGGTGGCGGTCTGCAGCAAGGAGGCCGAAGAGCGCTGCCCGATATTTCCCGGCAGCGGACAGCGGCTGCACTGGCCCTTTGACGATCCATCCTCCACGCAGGGCAGCGAGGAGGAGCGGCTGCAGGCAACCCGCCGAATCCGCGATCAGATCAAGGCCAGGATAGAGGAGTTTATTGCTGAGAATGGCTAATTATGCAGACAAAATGTCATCAAATGATGTATAATTAGTGTATGAGGTGGTGAAGTATGCGAACTACATTGAATATTGATGATG
>JAASTM010000380.1 GCA_021767325.1 Spirochaetales bacterium | reverse complement strand
CTGGTAAAAGGAGTGTTGTCCGTTGGTTCCGGGTTCGCCGAAGATAACCGGGCCGGTGTCGTAGCTGACCGGTTCGCTGTTGCGGTTGACCTGCTTCCCGTTGCTTTCCATATCGAGCTGTTGGAGGTGTGCGGGAAAACGCACCAGTGCCTGCGAGTAGGGCAGTACCGCACTTACTCTGTATTCGAGCACATTCCGCAGGTACACTCCCATCAGGGCATCCGCCAGAGCGGCATTGTCGTAGAACGAGGGTTCCAGAGCCCGGCGGTCGGCGCTGTGGGCGCCCTTTAGCAGTTGCTCGAATTCATCAGCACCGAAGGCCAGCGAGAGTACAGTCGCCCCCACCGCGCTGGTCGAGCTGTAGCGTCCGCCGATGTAGTCATCAATATAGAAGCTGTCCAGAAAATCGTCCGATTCGGCCAAAGGACTGCTCGAGCTGGTAACCGCCAGCATGTGACCGCGAGGATCGACTTTAGGTGCTTTTTCAGATAAGTAGTTGTAGACCAGTTTCTGGTTAGTGAGGGTCTCCTGGGTAGTTCCGCTTTTTGAAACCAGAATGAACAGTGTTCGCTCAAGGTCCAGGCCGGTCAGCACCTCAGCCGCGTCGTCCGGATCTACATTCGAAATAAAGCGGGCTTCCATCTTCGGCTTTGCGTAGTAGCCCTTCAGGGCAAGGTAAAGCGCCCGCGGGCCGAGGTCGGAACCGCCGATTCCGATCTGTACGACCGTAGTAAAGCTCTTTCCGGTAGAGCCCTTGATACTTCCTTTATGGATTTTTTCACTGAAACTCGAAATCCGCTCGAGCTGTTTTTGATAAAACTTGCGCAGGTCCTGCCCGCCTTCCTCAACCGCGTTGCCCAGTTGCCCGCGGGTGAGATGGTGCAACACCATTCGGTTCTCTCCGGTGTTCATCCGTTCACCGTCGAGCAGGGCACGGTATTTGTCAATCAACTGCTGCTCTTCAGCCAGTTCGGCTAATGCGGTCGATACCTTGTTATCTATTGGGAGGGCTGCATAGTTAAAAGAAAGGCCCCCGCCGGCCGGTATAGTGCAGGCGGAGACCCGTTCAGTCGTCAGTATTTCATGCAGCGTAGGCACCGGCAGTTTTTGTAAAACTGCATAACTATCGGTAGTGTCTAGATTCCGGAACTGTAAACTCATGTTTCCTCTCCTCGGTGACACCGCCGCAGAATATCAGAATGTGTTACTTGTCGTGATATGTGGCGGCCGTCTTTTTCATTTCATTCACCTGTCCGGTAGACTCTTCGAGCCGCTTGTGGGCCATCGCAGCCACACCGGTGGACAGGCCGTACAGGTTGATGAAACCCGTAGCGTCCTTATGATTGTAAGACGTAGCGCCGAAGGATGCAAGGTCTTCTAAATAGAGGCTGTACGGAGAGGTCCGACCGGCCACGATTACATTGCCCTTGTACAACACCAGCTTTACAGTGCCGCTCACATACTCGGTAGCCTTAGCCATGAACTGATCCATAGATTCACGGACCGTGGTAAACCATTTTCCCACGTAGACCAGCTCGGAATATTTTAGTGCGAGCGTGTTTTTCATGCTCATAGTATCCCCGTCGAGAGTGATGGTTTCGAGCTCCTTGAGTGCCGAATACAGAATGGTTCCTCCCGGGGTCTCATACACACCGCGGCTCTTCATTCCCACGGTTCTGGTTTCTACCATATCGGATCGGCCGACACCGTTTTCGGCTCCGAGCTTGTTGAGTTCTTCCAGTATTTCCTGAAAACTCATCTTCTTCCCGTTCAGCGAAACGGGAAAAGAGTGTTCGAACTCCAGGGTAATGGCGGTTTCACGGTCAGGGGCGTCAGTCGGAGAGGTACTCAACTGGTACATCTGCTCCTGCGGGCGGTTCCATGGATCTTCCAGATCGCCGCCTTCATGGCTCATGTGCCATATGTTCCAGTCTCTGGAATATATATTCTTTTTCGAAATATTGCCGAGTGGTATATTGTGAGATTTGGCGTAGTCGATAGCCTCCTCACGGCTGGAAATATCCCACAGTCTCCAAGGGGCGATTACCTTTAAATGCGGTGCAAGGGCTTTGAAGGAGAGCTCGAATCTGACCTGGTCATTGCCTTTACCGGTGCAGCCGTGGGCAACTGCCTGAGCGTCCTCCTTCAGGGCGATTTCGGCAATATGCTTGGCCTGCAGAGGCCGTGCAATTGAAGTCCCGAGCAGGTATTTGCCTTCATATACGGCTCCGGCGCGCAGCATCGGATACAGGTAGTCGTTGCAGAACTCTTCACGGGCATCGATAATATAGAGCTTGCTGGCTCCGGAGGCCTTGGCCTTATCCTCCATATTGTCCCAGTCCTCATCCTGTCCTACATTCACGCATACGCCGACAATTTCGGCATCGCTGTAGTTTTCCTTCAACCACGGAATGATGATCGAAGTGTCCAATCCGCCTGAATACGCAAGTACAATCTTTTTTATGTCTTCAGCCGCCATACTAATCTCCTTATCTGTTATGTATCTACTTCGGGAATTTTGGCCTGAAAAGAGGTGATCAAATCCTCCTTGGTCATTCCTTCCCGCAGAATTACGAAAATGGTGTCATCACCGGCTACCGTTCCCAGTATTTCCGGCAGATTTAGTTTATCCAGAGCCAGGGCTACGCTGTCGGCGTGTCCCGGCAATGTTTTAATAACGCCTATATTGTACGAGAATTCGAGTGAAATAATCCCGCGCCGCACATCCTGGATATATCCCTGTTCGGCTTTAGGCGGACTCTCGTCGCTGGGCAGTGAGTAGTAATACCCCGACCAGCCGTCCGAAATCTTACTCACCCGCAGATACTTTAGATCTCTCGAGAGAGTAGCCTGAGTTACGTGAAAATTCTCTTTTTCTAAAAGTGACAGGAGGGCTTCCTGACTCTCGATTCGATGGGCGCGAATCAAGTCCTTAATCTTTTTTAATCGTTCGGATCTATCCTTCATTTCTGTGTTCCTATTGATCAGCTTGTATATTTATACCTCAATTTTGAATAAATTTACACTTTTAGTGGGGGAATTTCAAGTCTGTTTACTCTTTTTTCTATGAAATATGGTATGAAAGTTGTGTTTTAAGGGCAAAACTGTTTTAATACTAGCTTATGGAACTACTTCAAGTACGCAATCCTTTTCAGGCTCCAATTTATTACATACCATCAGTAGATTCAACCATGCGGGTAGCCCGCTCAGAGCTGGGTGCGGCCAGTGAGCACGGTACGGTTGTAGCCGCAGGCGAACAGACCGCCGGCCGCGGCCGGTTGAGTGGCCGCAACTGGGAGGCACAACAGGGGGAGGGCCTGCTGGTTACCATCATATGCCGTAAGGACATGGTGCCGGCACCGGTTTCATCCTTGCCTATCCGGATGGCTCTGGCGCTTAGTAAAATGCTGAAAAAGCGCATAGGATTGATGCCGCGCATTAAATGGCCGAATGATGTGCTGATAAATGGGAAGAAAATCTGTGGAATACTGTGTGAAGGCAGCAAGGAGTACGTGTACTGCGGGATAGGGTTGAATGTAAAACAATCTACCTTTTCCGGGGAATTACGGATGCCGGCTACCTCGATTTACCTCGAAAGCGGCGAAACCCCTGAGCCCCTGGAGCTCCTGCCCTTTTTTCTCGACGAACTGTATTCACTGCTTTCGGCGGTGCAGCTGCCCATGATGGTGCGGCCATGGCTGTATCGACTGGAT
>JAASTM010000379.1 GCA_021767325.1 Spirochaetales bacterium | reverse complement strand
TATTTACCGAGAATGTATTCTACTTGTTCCGGATGAGAATCAATCCATTCCTGGGCGAGTTCTCTCCAGGTGATATCCTCATGTTCCTGCCGGTACATCATTTCTTCCAGCTCAGATACATCTATGCTCCAGCGGGACATAATGTCGTACACTTCTGGGTAGTCTTCCTGAATTCCCTTATAGGAGATGACGTACACATTGTCCGATTTGAAGTGGTTTTTTGGTTCCTCCAAGAATTTTAGGTCGAACTGGGTGAACATGGCATGGGGGCGCCATCCAAAAAACACAATCGGCTCTTTTTTGTCCATCGCAGCCTTGGCGCTCGCCATCATAGCCGCTTCGCTCGATTTTTGTACCTCGAATCCTTCCAGCTCATAGCTTTCAATCATCTCTTCCGATATGGTGGTCATTGCTGCTCCGGAGCTGATTCCGATAATCTTTCCGTCAAACTTATCAGCTTTGCCCTTGAGATCAAGGATAGAGTCTTCCTCCACATATGTTGGGACGACCCATCCGAGCGGGGCTTCTTCGTAGCTTGTAGATACTTTCACCAATTTATCTTTGTACTCTTCCCACATAGCCGCTTCGGTGTAGGGCAGCCACGCATCCATGAAGAAATGCAGGTCCTTCTTCTGGATTCCGGCCCATATCAGCGGCTGCTCAGCCCGTACGAACTCCACCTCATAGCCTTCGTTTTCGAGCAGGATGCGGGCGATTTCCGTTGGCGGCTGGGTGCACGTCCAACTGGTCAGCCCGAATTTAACCACGCCCTTCGACTCATCAGCGTTCTCTGCATTATTCTGTGTACATGCACCGAGACTGAGCAGCAGAATGCCGACTGCAGCCATAGTCATTATGTTCTTAATTGTTTTCATTGGTATGTTCTCCTTGTAGTGTTGCCTCACTGTCCAGCCGGTGGTACAGTTCGCGCATGTTTTCGGGGGTAAAATGAAAGGGAGCAGCGCGATCCGATTTCCATACCCGATAGGCTTGTTCTTTGAGGCGTTTAATCATTTCAGCAGTATTGTAAATCTGTATTCCGTATAACCAGTTGGCCATCATGAGAATCGAACCGATATGCCCGCCGTCACAGGTCGTGGCACACATGTCTTTGATCAGATGGATCTGGTAATTACGATAATATCCGTCGATGGCGGAGGTCATCAGGCAACCGTCGGTTACCAGTCCGCCAATAATAATATCTTCAACTCCCATTCCGTCTAAAAATAGATCCAGGCTGGTTTGATAAAAAGCGCTCCAGCGGTATTTATCCAGCACTATATCCTCCGAAGCGGGAGTAATATCACTGATTATCTCCACCGCATCGGTTCCCGAGCAGTAATACACTGGGGTTCCGTCCGGGTTCAATTCCTCATCCCGTGAAAGGCCCACTCCGTCAGCCCGGTTTATCTGCCGGGTATAGATTATGGGAATACCCTGCTCCCGGCATGCAGAAATAAGTGCACTTGCATTTTCAACTACACTTTCCAGATTTTCGACTCCGAAATTGCTCTCATTCTGAATATCGATGAGAATCAATACGGTCTTACTTTTGTTCAAATCTTCCTCCTTTTTATATATAAAACACCGGTGATCCTCCTCGCCGGCGTTGTTTGAGATCGAGTAGGTACAGGTTCCGGTATCACGGACGCACTGGTACTATTGATTCCTATTGTGTGAATGGAAAATTGTTGGTGTTACTCTGGCATGAATACATTGTTTCTCGATATAGCATTTTGTATAGATAAAGATATATACCAAAAAGTAAAAAATGTCAATTAAAATTGAATAGTGGCTTTTTGTCTTTCCTTTCCATACTTGTGTCATCCATACCTTTCTCTTATACTATCATCAGTTAAAAGAAGGATGAATTCCAAGTGTGTTCCGAACAAGATGTAAGAATGAAGTACATCACTCCGGCGGTAAGTGTATGAGTGGGGCAGAAACATACAATATATACTGTGATGAAAGTTGCCATATTCTACACGATCATAATGACATAATGGCACTCGGAGCGGTTACTGTTCCCAAAGAAAAAGTGCGACTGATTTCGAAAGACATCCGCACGATTAAACATGAATATAACTGCAACGGCGAACTTAAATGGACCAAAGTATCCAAGAAAAATACCCTTTTTTACATTGCCCTTATTGACTACTTTTTTTCAAATGAGAACCTCTCATTCCGCTCACTGGTTGTAAGGAAAAAGAACTCCCTTGACCATGTTCAATTCAATGCTGGCAGCCATGACTCGTTTTATTATAAGATGTACTTCTACCTGATTAGAAATATCGTGGAGAACAATATAGAAAATACTTTTGAAATCTATATTGATATTAAGGATACCCGTAGCGGCGAAAAAGTATATAAGCTGAATGAAGTACTCGCTTGCAACTTTCGCGACTTCGAAAAGAAGCAAGTCACCAAGATTCAACAGATAAGATCACAAGAGTCCGAGCTGCTGCAATTGGCCGATCTATTGCTGGGAGCTATTACATATGAGAATAGAGAGTTGCACGGCAATCCGGCGAAACGGGCAATTGTCCAAAAAATTAAGGGTCAGTTGGGTATTTCTTTAATGGAATCTACTCCGCCATGGGAAACAAAGTTCAACTTGTTCCACTTTTCGCCCCGGGAGTTTTTCTGAGTTTATGGCACCTTTGAATCTCCCGGAGAAACTGGATCTTGACGGCTCGTTTGAGGAGATCTTTGCTGCGTTGTATACGGTATTTAAGGCGGATTTTATCGATAAACGCGCATTCTACCAGGGATTGCCGATTGTCTTCGATAACAGGAAAGTAGATTCAGAATACGAAGAAGGCTTCTGGCATCTTGTCACACAAGGCAAGGATGAAAGAATCCCTGATTTCAAACGTGCGAAACGAATACCATGGATCAGACCTATTATTGAAAGTCAGCCCCATGATGACATCCGGTTCTGGATGGAATGGGATAACGATAAAAGAGGAAGACGGGTTCAAAAATACTATTTTTGGTATGAGAACGGTAGTTACATCGTAGTGCTAAAGAAGATACCAAGAAAGTACTTTCTCACTACCGCTTTCTATGTCACTGGTAGACGTAACTACATCTACTACAAGAGAAAACATGAATGTGCACAAAAAAAGGGACCCGGCGGTTAACCGGCCCCTCAGCTCCTTCTACCATGGGTAGATGAGTATCTCTATGACTAATATATCAAAAAAATCGGCAAAAATCAACAAAAAGAACATATTAAATATGATTATAACAGCACACACCAGGCGGGAAGCAGTGCTTCTAATGAAATTTTATAGTAGAGAATGCAATTTAACATTCCTGGAGAGAAAACAGCTGACTTGTTACCCCAGCAATGAAAAAAGCAGCCCGCCTGACGGCGACCTGCCTTTTTTCGGGCTGGTCTCGGATTACGCTGCGCGTAATCCATCGACTTCGTGTTTTCCTGGTGAAAAACACTGAGGTGCCCCAGCAATGAAAAAGGCAGCCCGCCTGACGGCGACCTGCCTTTTTTCGGGCTGGGCGGATTTGAGCTTCCGGGCCTTCGGCCCGTCAGCCTGCGCAGTTGCTGCGCAACAGCTCGGACTAAAGTTCAAATCCGCCTCTTCGAAGCAAAACAAAAAAAGCACACCTTTCGGCGTGCTTTTTTCTTTTCGGGCTGGGCGGATTTGAACCGCCGACCCCATGTCCCCCAGACATGTACGCTAAACCACTGCGCTACAGCCCGTTGCATAATGTG
>JAASTM010000378.1 GCA_021767325.1 Spirochaetales bacterium | reverse complement strand
GCCGAAGCGGTTGAAACGGCTTTAGAGGTTGCAGACGGAACACTGATCGCGGTACGCAGGGATGAAGCGGGAGAGAAGGAGCAGTTTTTCTCGCAGAAAAACGCGTGCCCGGTCTGCGGTATCAGTATGCCTGAACTACAGCCGCGTCTGTTCTCCTTTAACAACCCGTATGGTGCCTGCGAAACCTGTCTCGGAATCGGCGATACGATGGAGTTCGATCCGGACCTGGTCATTCCCGATAAATCGCTTTCGTTCAATCAGGGGGCCATTGCTACTGCTAACCCTGAAGCTGCCTGGCATCGCAGCTGGTTCGAATCGTTAGCACATCATTACGGGTTCAGCCTGGATACTCCCTTCAACGAACTGCCGCGCAATATTTACAACATAATTCTCAATGGCAGTGATGAAGAGATCCACGTAACTTATGTAAGCGAGCGTCGACAGGGCCGCTTCGAATACAACTCGCAATTCAAAGGGGTGCTGAATGACTTGAAGCGCCGTTATCTGGAAACCAAATCGGATGGCATAAAAAGTTGGCTCGAACAGTTCATGAGTCAGAAAGAGTGTCCGACCTGTCACGGCAAGCGGCTAAAACCCGAGGCCCTCGCGGTGCATGTAGGCGGTATCGATATCTACAGCGCAACTCTGATGTCCGTTGAAAGAGCCTTCGAGTTTTTCAGCAATCTGCCCCTGGATGAAACCGAAAAACTGATTTCCGATCAGATTATGAAGGAGATAGTCAGCCGGCTCAAGTTCATGAAAAGTGTCGGTCTGGAGTACCTCACGCTCGAGCGCAAGGCCTCAACCCTTTCCGGAGGCGAAGCCCAGCGCATAAGGCTTGCTACCCAGATAGGTTCCTCTCTGGTCGGAGTACTGTACATTTTGGATGAACCGACCATCGGTCTTCACCAGCGCGACAACGAACGGCTGATTCAGACACTGAAGCACCTAAGGGATTTGGGGAACACCCTGATCGTGGTCGAACACGATGAAATGACCCTGCGGACAGCCGATTATATTGTTGATCTCGGGCCCGGTGCGGGTATTCACGGAGGGAAGGTAATTGCCGAAGGCGGCCTGCAGGATATCCTCGACAATGAGCATAGTCTGACCGGACGTTATCTTTCGGGAAAAGAGGTAATAACCGGTCCGGCTGATAAGCGGAAAGGGAAGCAAGTCTCTCTCTTTCTGCGGGGAGCGAGAGAACACAACCTCAAGAACATCGACGTCGAATTTCCCCTCGGAAAGCTGATAGTAATATCCGGCGTATCCGGATCGGGTAAATCAACCCTGATGAATGACCTGTTGTATCCGGCGCTGGCTAATCGGGTGAACAGATCACACCATACCGAAGGAGCGTACGGCGAGATTGAAGGGGCTGAGCACATCGATAAGATCATCAACATAGATCAGGCTCCAATCGGGCGCACACCTCGTTCCAACCCGGCCACCTACGTAGGATTGTTCACTCCTATCCGGGAGCTGTTCGCGGCGCTTCCCGAAGCCAAAGCCCGGGGCTACAAACCGGGACGGTTTTCCTTCAACGTAAAGGGTGGCCGCTGTGAAAACTGTCAGGGCGATGGGACCATAAAGATTGAAATGCACTTTCTCCCCGATGTCTACGTAACCTGCGACGTCTGCAAAGGCAAACGCTTCAATCAGGAGACACTCGACATCCGTTATAAGGGTAAGAATATCCATGATATACTCGATATGGATGTCGAGGAGGCCCGCGGCTTTTTCGCCCGCATACCGGCTGTAAAGCGGCGCCTTGATACGCTGCATGCGGTGGGACTGGATTACATTAAGCTTGGACAATCCGCCCTCACACTCTCGGGCGGTGAAGCTCAACGTGTAAAATTGAGTTTGGAGCTTTCTAAACGCAGTACAGGCAAAACCCTGTATATTTTAGACGAGCCGACCACCGGACTCCATTTTGCCGATGTGAAAAAGCTGATGGAGGTACTCCACTCATTGGTCGACCGGAGTAATACGGTGGTACTGATCGAGCACAACCTGGATGTTATTAAACAGGCCGATCACATCATCGATCTGGGGCCCGAAGGCGGAGTGAATGGAGGGCAGATTGTGGCAACCGGAACTCCGGAAGAGGTTGCAGCGGCAGAGCAGTCTTATACGGGGCGTTTTTTACGGGATGTACTTTGAGCATGTGAACATAATAAAGAAAGTCTTACTCATGAGCACCGTCCTGTTCTTAGTACAGACATTCGGAATATTTGCGCAAAACAGCGAGCCGAACTCAGAAGAACCGCGAACCCTCATAAAAGAGACCATTTACTTGGACATAACAACCTCCAGTTACTTCGAGCTGCAGGATTGGCTGGAGAAGCTCAATATGGACTCGACCGGCAGCCGCCGAGAACTGGAAAACAGGCTACTGGAATATTACCGCAGTTTATTCACCGATGTGCCGCGGATCGGTTTCACAGAAGAGGCAGAAGCGGCGCAGGCAGAAAACAGCATTGAGATCAGATCCGCCGAAACACTGGATTACAGCTCTATAGATGATAATAAAGCGCTAATAGAACTGAACGGGGGAGTCAGTCTTTATATGCGTGACGAGGAGGGAAATACTGCCCACTCGGTGAGCGCCAATTCGCTCGTGTTCAATCAAGCCAACAACCTTGTGACTGCCCGTGGCGACGTAGTGTATCAAATGGAACAGGAGGGTTCTGATCAGGAGTTCAAGGGAGAACAGGTAAGCTTTAATATAGAAAACTACAGCGGGGTGTTTATCCAGGGAATGAGCACCCGGGACCGCCGGATCCAGGAGCAGCAGATAAGCTTCTATTTCAAAGGCGGCACAATCTACCGGATGAAACGGGACACCGTCACTCTGAATGACGGAATTATAAGCTCGAGCAGGGTTGAAAATCCCTATTATCATATTGCAGCCGGAAATGTGTGGATTCTGGATGTGAACGAATGGGCTCTGCGGAACGCAACCCTGTATGTCGGCCATGTGCCGCTGCTGTATGTTCCTTTTTTCTACCGCCCCGGGGCTACCTTTGTACTGCATCCGTCTATTGGTGTAAAAACGGTTGAAGGGTATTATATTCAGACAACAACCTATTTTTTGGGCCGTCAACCTGAGGAGCTGGGAAAACAATCCTCTCTCTCTTTTATGCAGGCGGTTGACGATGATCAACAACAGTACAACCAGGAGCTGCGCGGTTTTTTTATCCACAGCACCCGTGAGAGGGACACGCCAACCTGGGCAGAGAAAACAGGATCTTACGGCAAGTTTCAGCTGGATTACTACTCCCGGCTGGGGCTCCTGAGTGCCATCAACCTCCAACTCAAGCAAATCGGCTGGTTCGAACAGATAGATTTACTTACAGGCATCGGTGTAACCAACTACATATATCCTCTCTCAGGCTACAGTAACGCATTCAGTTCTTTTACCTTCGATCCCGGATCCGGTCAATACGAGAGCACCCCCCAGTATTCATACTTTTTCGGATATCAAGTCCCGTTTAGGTTTGCCTTCGATCTGCAAATGGAGTACTCCCATGATGATTTGAACATATCACTCGGCGTGCCTTTGTATTCCGATCTGCTGATGCATGACCATCTGCAGAAACGCAATGAAACTTTGGGATGGACAAAACTGCTCACAGGCGAAGGTATTCTCGAGACAAACGAAATCAGCGAATTCAACAACCCGAAGTTTTATCAGCACAGCTCTTATAGATGGAGATTCGCGGAGAAGAATCCGTATATAAACCGCTT
>JAASTM010000377.1 GCA_021767325.1 Spirochaetales bacterium | reverse complement strand
CATTTGACACAATATCTCATTACCGGCATATTGGTAGAATATGATAGTAATAGAGGGGCAGATCGGGGCCGGAAAAACGACTATGGGTGCGCTTCTCAGCGAAGAGCTGGAGCTGCCGCTGTACAAGGAGCTCACTAACCCCTACACCCATGAGCTCCTGAACCGGTTCTATAGAGATAAAAGCCGCTGGGCTTTTACCCTGCAGGTGCATTTCCTGAATGAACGGTTCAGGAAGATAAAGCGGATAATGAGCAGAGAAGGCGGTGTGCTCGACCGCTCTATATATGGAGATCGCATATTCGCCGAAGTTCTGTATGAAGACGGAGATATGCAGGATTTCGAGTTCCACACGTATTCTGCGTTACTCGAAAATATGCTGGAGCACGCCTCATCCCCGCGACTTCTGGTGTATCTTGACTGTTCGGTTGACACTGCTCTGAGGCGCATACGAGTGAGAGATCGCGGTATAGAATCGACTATTCCGCGTGACTACCTTGAGCGCCTCAACCGGCACTATCTGGCATGGTATGATCAGTACAATATTTCACCTAAAATCAAAATGGATACGGAGCGTTATCCCATCAATACAGAATCAGGAAGAGAAGTTGCGCTAAGGAAAATCAATGCAGCAATTCCAAGTAGAGTCTGACAGAAAAGGTGATATACTCAGAAGATACCTTATTCTGAGAGAGGCGGTTGAAGAGGTCACCTCAGATTTGTTCAGCAGATATTCCTCTGAGGTGAAGTGTGCGAAGGGCTGTTCGGAGTGCTGTGAAGATATAAGCGTGTTGCCAATCGAGTGGTATTTACTGCGGAAATGGGTATCGGAAAAACGCTCCACACTCAATCAGATTATGCGGCCACGCTACTACGGAGAAAATCGCTGTCCTTTCCTACACAGAGCCGACGAAAGCTGCAGTATATATCCGATTCGCCCGATTATCTGCCGGGTACACGGTCTGCCGATCAGGTATACCGTAGAGGAATATGGTATTACCGGGCAGAGGGTGTTTCATGTACCTCCCGAATACACATTCGCCTGGTGTGATCTCAACTTCATACACCACGATACCAAAGAAGCTGCTGAAAACTTTCCGATTGACGGTTTCATAGATATGGAGAGCTGGAATCATTCTTTGAGAAAACTGAATAGAGACTTTTTAGCAACTATTTCGGACCAAGAGTTTTCCGCAGATAGGGGCTGGTTTTCACTCTCGTCGTTAGTGGAATGATTAGACTGTTGACCAGTGAATTCAGATTGGATAGGATTCAAATAAGTTTTTAGTGAAAAACTTATACAACGTTAATCTCACAATAGTACTTTTTTCAAAACAGTCAGAGGGGTTCTATAATGGGTGACTCAGCGGTCTCTGCGTTGACCTACAAACTATATACAGGCACGTTAAATTTTCCTCACACCTTTCTTAAAGCCAGGCGCGGTTTCAGTCGTGTGTTCATGCGGGCTTTTTATTCATTACTTACCAATACTAGAGTCGAGGGAATTGAGAATATCCCGCAAGAAGGACCTCTGCTGGTCCTGCCGAATCACCTCTCAAACCTGGACGGACCTTTGGTCCTGGGAATGTATCCACACACCCTGGAGATGGTGGGGCCCCGCGACTTCAAAATGGAACCATTCAAAACGATGATGATGTCGGTATATGGAATGACTCTCATCAAGCGGGGTTTTGCCGACAGCTCGGCGGTCGGCGGCATTATCAAGCATCTGAGAAATAAACAACATCTCCTGATGTTTCCTTCAGGCGGCATGTGGGAAAAACGGAGCTTTGAAAACAAACAGGGAGCAGCATATTTCTCCCAGCTCACGCAAACTCCAATTCTTCCGGTGGGAATCAGTGGGGCGTATTTACAGTCGCATCGTACTTTATCAAGGAATAAGCCCAATATTGTTCTGAGGTTCGGGAAAGTTATAGAGCCGGTGTGTAAACAGGGCAGTAAAACGGAGCGGGAGATGCACCTCCAAGCGGCCCATCGGAGTCTCGAGCAGGAGATGTTTAATTTACTCGAACCGGCGGAGCAGGAGAGATATCAACGCTGGGAACGAGAATCCTACAGTCTGGAGATCTATTTCAAAAGCAAGCACGAAGTGCATTTAGTCAAACATTATTCGGAAAATGCATTTCCCTGCCTCGCCGAGTTTGCAATCAAGCCGAACCTGTTCAGACCGATGTGGAAACACGCCAAAAAAAATAAGGATCCCTTCTTGAATAGAAGAGTAGTCAGCGTTGAAAAAGTAAGGCAAGCAGGAAAAGCCTTATTCGAAAACCTCACACAGGGTTTTTCGCAATATATACAGTATCGCTTAGGGGAAGAGAGTTATGAACACTTACTCAAAGAGCTTGAGGAACTCTCCGATCTCTGTGACAGAGCCGAGAAAAGCGGTTCGGAAATTCAGTTGGTACCCACTGCCTACGATCCATTGAACAAATCCATACGCAGTGCACCCGTTGTATAACCACTGAATAGGACTTAGTAGTTGCCACTCACCTCTACCCAGTAGCCAAAGGTTTCCAAACGTTACCAAAGGATTTCCTTGCAAAGCACTGATTTCGATAATATAGTAATTAATAGAAAAATTAGATATCTGAAACCTGGGCGACAAGAAGTTCAACTGAAGAAACAAGGATGGTAAACGGAGGGAGAATGGCGAAACCGCGGATTGGTATTACTATGTTCTGTGCGCAGGAAGGGCTGCGTCGCTATTGCAAGGTGCAACAGAACTATTTCGAGGTAGTGTGTGCGTCTGGAGGAATACCGATACTGATTCCACCCTGCACAAGTGCTGTCTCCTATGAAGATTTTCTCAAATTGGTTGACGGCCTTCTGTTATCGGGAGGTGAGGATGTCTCGCCTTTAATGTATAATGAAGATCCGATTAAGGAACTGGGAGTTACCAACCTGGACCGTGACCGCTGGGAGATAGGCCTGTATAAGGCAGCGATTTCCATGAATATGCCGATTTTGGGTATCTGTCGGGGAATCCAAATTATGAATGTAGCAGAAGGCGGCAGTTTGTACCAGGATATTAATCTGCAAACTGAGAGTATTTTAGGTCACTTTCCCGCTAACATGCCGATGGAGAGTTATCATCATTACATCGAAATAAAAAAGGAATCCAAGCTGTTCCATGTGTATAAACGTGATCGGCTCTTAGTGAACAGCTTCCATCACCAGGCTGTAAAGGAGCCTGGGGCTGTCTTCAATGTGACTGCCAGAAGCGGTGATGGAATAATTGAGGCGATCGAGAGACCTGACCGTGGTTTTGTAATGGGCGTGCAGTTTCATGCAGAGGCTCTGCCGAAGCTGGATGAGTTCTATTCTGCACCGTTTAAGAGCTTAGTGAATTATGCCGCCAGCGGAGCGTAGTGGATTTTGATATGAGGCGAAGTATACTGTTGGTAGAAGATCAGGCACCGTTAGCATTGGATGAAGCGTGTTTGATTCAGAAGCACGGCTTCGAGGTAATTACGGCCTTCTCCCCCGAGCAGGCTCTCGAGAGTGTGAAGAATAACCGTGAAATTGCATTGGTGCTTATGGATATCGATCTCGGCAAAGGCGGTAGCGGAACCGAGCTTGCCGAGCAGATACTCGCTTACCGTGAACTTCCGATTGTTTTTCTATCCAATAATGCCGAACGGGAGATGGTAGAGAAGGTTCGTAACATTACCCGATACGGCTATGTATTGAAAAACTCGGGCGAATTCGTGCTGATTGAATCGATACATATGGCTTTCGAACT
>JAASTM010000376.1 GCA_021767325.1 Spirochaetales bacterium | reverse complement strand
GCCATGCCGTCGACCAGGATCGTTATATACTTCATTGCAGATACTCCTCTACCACCTGTTTCATGTCATCCTTGCGGCAGGTATCCGGATGTAGCACCGACCGCTGGGCTATACCGCGGATCGGTTCCGGCACCTCAAGGCCGCTGTATTTCGACAGCAGGTCGATCAGCTCGAAATCGCTGCGCCCCGCGGTCTCGATTCCGATGCCTTCCGCCACGCTGCGTCCGAACTTGAAGGGGCTGGCTGTCGAGGCGATCAGGGCCGGAGTCTCGTCACCGCTCTCGTCTACGTACTTTTGGTAGACCCGGTAGCCGACCGCCGTGTGCGTGTCGACCACATAACCGTAGTCGCTGTACAGCTGCCCGATGGTCTGCACCGTTTCGCTGTCGTCGGCAAAGTTGCCGTAAAAGTCGGCCATGCCGGCTTTCATCCCGGGGGTAATCTCATACGCACCGGTCTTCTTCAACTCCTGCATCAGCTCGGTGACGGTCTGCGGATTCCGGCCGGAGAGTTCGTAGAGGAAGCGCTCCAGGTTGCTGGAGATGAGAATGTCCATCGACGGACTGATGGTGGCCGAGAAGTCGCGCTGCAGATCGTAGCGGCCGGTATTGATAAAGTCGGTCAGCACGTTGTTGCGGTTGGAGGCGCAGATAAATTTGTTCACCGGCAGGCCCATCTGTCCGGCGTACCAGGCGGCCAGAATATTGCCGAAGTTGCCGGTGGGCACCACCACGTTGACCGGGTCGCCGGCCTGCAGCTCTCCGCGGCGCAGCAGCTCGAGGTAGCCGTTGAGGTAATAGACGATCTGCGGCAGCAGCCGGCCGGGGTTGATCGAATTGGCCGAGGAGAAGCGGTAGCCCCGGGCGGCGATTTTCTCGCGCAGGTCCCGGTCGCCGAAAATCGCCTTTACCCCGTTCTGGGCATCGTCGAAGTTGCCGGCGATGCCGACCACATGGGTATTCTCGCCCTCCTGGGTGGTCATCTGCCGCTTCTGTACATCGCTCACCCCGTCGGTGGGATAAAACACCACAATCTTCACGCCATCCACATCGGCAAAGCCCTCCAGAGCGGCCTTGCCGGTGTCGCCGCTGGTTGCGGTCAGGATAACAATAGTGTCGTCTATCCCGAGCTTTTTAGCGGCCGTGGTCAGGAAGAGCGGTAAAATCGAAAGGGCCATGTCCTTGAAGGCCAGCGTCCGTCCATGATGCAGTTCGATAAAGTGGGCGTTGCCGCAGCTGTGCAGCGGTGCTATCCCCTGGTCACGGAACTTCTGGTCGTACGCCCCGCGCACGCACTCCTCCAGCTCCTCACGGGTAAAATCAGTGATAAAGAGAGACAGGGCATACTCGGCCAGCTGCCGATAGGAGAGTTTCTGCAGGTGCGGGTCGCGTATATCAATGGAGGGAAACTCCGAAGGTACATACAATCCTCCGTCAGGTGCAATCCCCTGCACCACCGCTTCTGAAAACGAGACGGCATCCGCGCCGTTCCTGGTACTGTGGTATTTTATATCAGCCATGCCTCTATAATAGAGAAAGCGCTACAGCTGTTCAACCGCTCAGGCTTTCAGCAGTTTTTCAAAAGCCGTACTCTATCGAACCGCTGATTCCCATGCTCCAGGCGTCGTAGTTCGAATCGTTCGAGAAGGTTTTACCACCGAATAATGCCAGAATGAAATACACCCGGTCATCCGGGGTCCAGTCGGCCTCGAACCGGGCTCCCGTATTCACGGTGGAAAGCAGCTCACCGCCTAGACTGCCGTCCTCGTTCAGAGACTCTCTGTGCAGGTAATGGCGGCTCTCGGTGTACAGCGAAGATGCGAATTGTACCGACCTGCTCGGGCTCCAGGACCATTCCGCTTCAAACCCGCTGAACCAGGCATCATAACTGTCGGCTTGCAGTGTTGCCAGATCGACCTGATAGTAGTTACCGTTGGAAAACAGGGCGCCGCCGGAAAAAATGAGCGACCAATCGGCGAAATAACCGGCCAGCCCGTTCGCTTCGGCCTCTACTGCCGCTCGATAGTCCCGCCGCAGGGTATCGGTTTCGCCACCCCCCGAGTCGAATAGGTATCTCTCATTCCAATAGGTTCCCGTCCCGGCTACTTCCAGCCGGTAGCCTCGGGTTATCGAGGGCTTGTACAGTAGTCCCAGGGCCGCCTCATGGCTGAGTCGGTCACCTGAGGCCAGCTCCTGATACAGATAATCCCCGGAATAGCGCAGATAGGGTTCCAGCGCGGGGCTGTGCTGCCGGGGGGAGAGCGTGTATTCAAGGCTCCATTCCGGATTCAAGACAGTACCTGAATCCGGATCATCGATTGAAGAGCTGAAACCGATATCCAGGACTGTAGTTCCCCGTTCTCCGATAAAACCGAGAGTCCCCTCCAGGGCTTCACTATCAGTGAAACTGCCGGCCCCGCTGTCGGTATATGAGAGCTCTGCGTTTCCATTCACCGCTGCGTAGCCATTCTCGGCTAAAGTAGTACGCCAGCTGCCGATTCCATAGAGCCTATACCACGGAAGTGACTGAGAATCGGAATATCTTATATGCTCAATAGTGGTGCCGCCAATGAGGGTCGGTGAAAATGCTGAGACAGAACTTACAGCGAAGCCTGCGATAATTAATAAGATCAGAGTTACTTTAATGCGGTACAATTTTGTCCTCCTTGCGGACTCAGCGGAGTATCCGCCGTTCGAGCTCTTCGATATCGGCCACTTTCGCAGCTACTGAAATAATGCGATCGCTCAACTCCTCGGGTGCAATTCTATATCTGCGTGCGTTCCTGTACAGATCAGTTACCGCTTCATACTCATGGGCAGGTAAGGGAGAGTTGGTGAGTGCTTCGGCTACGGAAAGGGTTGTGCCGGAGGGTAATCCCCAGCTGACTAGCGACGCGTAGAGCACCGAGACCGAACGAAACTCCCCGGGAACAGGGATACATATCCGCCCGAGTTCCGACAGCTCGTGCCCAGATAATCCGGCGGTCAGCATAGTGGCCGCCCGCTGCCAGCGGGCAGTATCAGAGAGGAGGACTGCGCCGTTGTGCAGTTCGGCCAGAATACGGCGGGCTTCCGCGAGGTATTCGACATCCTGCTGCAAAGCCTCCCTCAAGCGCAGTGCCGGGACGCCCTTGGCCGCACCTTCCTGCACCCTCGCCAACAGGAGTCGCGGCGGGATATCTCTACCGGCGGCATCTTCCAAGACCTCTACTACCCCATGTACCTCTTTCTCCGAATACCCGGCACTCTGCAGCCGCCCGCGGGCCTGTTGAAAGATCTCACCCGGCGCTTCCGCCGGATTCTTACCGGTTTCATCGGCGGCCAGCAGACCGGCACTACAGATGAAGAGAGTAAAAATGAGAAAACTCATAAATAATGATAAAGAGGAGCGCCGCCCAGTGAGAACATTTCTCTGGGCGGCATAGGTTACACGCTTCATATCAGAGTTTGGTTTCATACGCTGCAGCTGTCTTAGTCTCTACCTCCCGGTATATTCTGCGGTTTGCCGGCAGGCACATCTTTTCCACCGCCGACATGCCGCTTCTGCTGAGCCGCCCGTTCTTGGGCCTGGACCTGCTTCTCTATTGTTTCATCCAAATGCTCGCGTATACGTTCTCTTATTCTCTCACGTACCCGCAGGGTTTCGCCAGTGCCGTTATCCGTATTTTCCTGAATTTGTGAGCGCAGCTGCTCCATATTGCGAACTACTTCCCGGGTTCCCTCGAATGCCGCTGCGGCAATTGCACGCTCCTGGAAGCCCAG
>JAASTM010000375.1 GCA_021767325.1 Spirochaetales bacterium | reverse complement strand
TCGCGCAGCAGCAGAAAGGTTACTTTACCTAAACTGCGTACTCGGTGTACCCAGCCGGCGCAGGTAATCTCCTGGTCTAAAAATTGTGCACTGTCTTTTGTATATGTCCGTTCCATGTCTTACTCCTCTTCTGCTTCTTTGATTATTTCTTCGTGCAGGATACTGCGGGTAGTGCGCGGATCGGCCCGACCCCCGCTGGCCTTCATAATGAGTCCCATAAAATATCCGAGTACCTTCTCTTCTCCCGCGGCAGCTTGAGCCGCCGCCGCCGGGTCTTCCGCTATTACTTTTTTCACCAAGCCGCGTATCTCTCCGGGGTCCGTGATTTGCTCCAAACCCTTCTCTTTGAGCAGCTGTTCCGGGTCTTTGTCCTCATCGAACACCGCCTGCAGGAGTTTTTTGGCGATCTTTCCGTGAATTCGACCGGCAGCGATCATATCGATCAGCTGGGCCAGGCGGAAGGGTGTAAGCGCCGACTCGCTTAGCTCGAGATGCGCCCGGTTCAGGTGCCGCAGTACATCGCCCGAGAGCCAGCGGTACATTTCAGTCGCTGCGCCGGAGCGTCCGCCGGAGCCTTCGGCGGAACGCTCGGCGGAGCTGGCCACTGCTTTTTCGAAAAATTCGGCCCGGTCCTTTTCTTCGGTGAGAAAGGCGATGGCCTCACTTTCCAGGCCGTACTCCCGGCGAAATCGCTCCATGCGGTGGAGCGGCAACTCTTCCAGACTACCTTTGACCTGCTCGATAAAGCGGGGGCTGGGTCTGAAAGGCGGCAAGTCGGGTTCGGGGAAGTAGCGGTAGTCGTGAGACTCCTCCTTGCGCCGCATTACTACTGTAATGTCACGGTTTTCGTTCCACAGCCGGGTTTCCTGCTGAATTCGGCTGCCCTCGGCCAGGAGTTTTGCCTGCCGCTCCCGTTCATGGTTGAGGGCCAGACGTACGAAGCGGGAGGAGTTGAGGTTCTTCACCTCGACCTTCGTCCCGAGTCCGCGGTCGGGCTGGTTCAATGAGATGTTGGCATCGCAGCGCAGTGACCCCTCTTCCATGTTCCCGTCGCAGACCTCCAGGTAACGCACGAAGCGGCGAAAATACTGTATAAAGGCTTCGGTTTCATCGCCGCTGGTGAGGTCCGGTTCGGTTACTATTTCCAGCAGCGGGGTACCGGCCCGGTTGTAATCGATGAGAGAGATGTCTCCGGCATGGATCATTTTACCGGCGTCCTCCTCCAGATGCACATCGTGGATCCGCACGCTGCGGATCTCATCCCGAAAGGGGAACTCGATAATGCCGTTCACTCCGATCGGATGCTGGTATTGTGAAATCTGGTAGTTTTTCGGCATATCCGGATAAAAGTAGTTTTTCCGCTCGAAAATGGTAGTCGGGGAGAGTTCGCACTTCAGTGCCGTGGCCACCTGATACGCCTGGAACAGGGCCGCCTCATTGAGGGCCGGCAGGACTCCTGGATAACCCAGGCAGACGGGACACACGTTGGTGTTCGGCTCCTCTCCGAAGCCGACTGCACAGTTGCAAAACACCTTGCTGCGGGTCAGCAGATGTATGTGAATTTCCAAACCGATGTAGGTTCTGTAATCAGTGGCGATACTACTCATGAACGGCTCCTTCCTGGGTTTTCATGTCCGGAAGAACCGGCTGAAACACCTGTTGATAGTTCTCCGCCACTTCGAACAGACGCTCCTCCGCATGCATGGGGGCCATCAGCTGCATGCCGGCTGGAAGCCCGTTTTCGAAGCCCGTGGGAAATGCCAGCGCCGGTATGCCGGCCAGGTTGGCGGTCGCGGTGAAGCGGTCGGCCAGTTTCTGCTGAAACTGATCGAGGTCGCTGCTGTCGTGCGGAAAGGCCTGCACCGGAAATGTCGGTGAAAGCAGTGCGTCTACCGACCGGAAGACTGCATCGAAGTCACGGCGCAGGGCTGTGCGGATTTTCTGTGCCCGGATGTAGTACTGCTCCTGAAACCCGGAGCGCAGCACATAGGTGCCCAGCAGGATCCGCAGTTTGACCTCCGGCCCGAAGCCCTCATCCCGTGAGGTCTCCATCAGCTCCTGCGGGTCCTCGGCCATCTCGTTTTGGTGACCATAGCGCACCCCAGCGTAGCGGGCCAGGTTGGCACTGGCCTCGGCCGAGGCGATGGTGTAATAGGCCGGGATGACGTAGTCGAGGGTCGGCAGCTCGACCTTTTGGATGCTGTACCCGAGCTTTGTGAGCTCCTCGATGGTGCTGCGGTAGGCGCTCTCAACCGCCGGTGACAAGCCCTCCGGATGCGACAGAACCCCGATGGTTTTAACCGGTTTACCGGAGATCTGTTCGACTACGGTGGTCTGATCGTAGCTGTCTTCTCCCCGCATTGTGTTGAAGAGAGAGCGGGTGAGATCGAGCGATTTCGAGATAACGCCGATGCCCTCCAGCGAGGAGGCGTAGGCTACCAGCCCGAAGCGGGAGACACTGCCGTAGGTCGGCTTCAGGCCGTAGAGGCCGCAGAACGAGGCCGGCTGTCGGATTGACCCGCCGGTATCGCTGCCGAGGGCCGCCGGCACCAGACCAGCCGCTACCGCCGCCGCTGAACCGCCGCTGGATCCACCGGCCACCCGGGAAGTGTCCCAGGGGTTGTGGGTCCGCTGCAGGGCTGAGTTGTCGGTAGACGAGCCCATACCGAACTCGTCGAGGTTGGTTTTGCCGACTATCCATGCGCCGGCCTGCTGCAGTTTTTGCACCGCGCTCGCGGTATAAGGTGAGGGCAGATCGGACAACATTTTTGAGCCGCAGGTCAGCCGGAAGCCTTGTACGGCGATGTTGTCTTTCACTGCCAGTGGAACCCCGCTGAGCGGGCTTCCCTCCGCAGGTGTCGGCAGAACACGCTGCGGGTCGAATTCCAAGAATGCACCTATGCGGCGGTCGATGCGACGCACCGCGGCTGCATACTCCTCGATTTTTTCCCGGCTCCCGAGAACCGTTTTCCAATACATCTTTTCGTCCCAGAACATTCGTCACTCCTAATTTGTCTAGTGAAGAGCAGGAAGAAGGTATACGCCGCCGCTATAGCCTGCCGGCGGGCACACACTTCTTCCGGATACACCTCTCCTGTGTGTTGTGTGTTGAGGAGTTACGAAGAACGGTATGTAAAAACTAAATGTGCTTACAGCACGTTAGGAATTACGATGAACCGATCTTCGAGTTCGGGAGCATTATCAAGGAGAGAATCTGCCATAACTGACAAACGCTCCCCATGTACCTCCGAATCTGTTCGTAACCGGTTCACCTTTGAAAAGGTGTGGGTGGTGGGTTCGAGCGAGTCTACGTCGATTTCGCGCATGCGTGAAAAGTAATCGAGCATGCGCGAGACTTCGCGACTCAACGTCTCGGCTTCCGCCTCTGAGAGGGAAAGCTGGGCCAGGGATGATGTTGTATATAGTTCCCTTGTATCCATAACGATTACAATAATAGTAATGCACATGGAAAAGTCAAGCGTTCGGATGGGATTGAGGTCGAAAACGGGATAAAATCGGCAGATTTTAACGCAATTCTCACAAAATTACAGTGTGCCGGCCGAACAGATAACACTTGCGGGGCCGTTTTGACGTATTTCATCCGGACTGGTTCCGTAACGGGACTGCATGATTTCAGCTACCCGGGCCATACAGAATCCGCCCTGGCAGCGTCCCATCATTGAATGGGTGCGCTTCTTGATTCCGTTGAGTGTGCGGACTCCCAGCGGGTTCTCGATTGCTCTGATTACCTCCGCCCGGCTGACTCCCTC
>JAASTM010000374.1 GCA_021767325.1 Spirochaetales bacterium | reverse complement strand
CGAACGATGCCAGAGCCGGTACCGAGAGTGGTAGAATCAGCTTTATGAAAATCTTGAAGTGGGTGGCCCCGTCGATTACCGCCGATTCCATGATACTGCGTGGAATAGTCGAAATATAGTTGAACATCAGATAGGTGGCCAGGGGCAGGCCGAAGCCGGTGTGGGCCAGCCAGATCCCCAGAAAGGTTCCATTCAGCCCGATGCTCTTGTAGTCGCGCAATACCGGAATCAGCGAGATTTGCAGCGGCACTGCCAGCAATCCGACTATAATCGTAAAGAACAGCCGTCGGCCGGGAAAGCGTAGCCAGGCGAAGCCGTAGGCGGCGAAGGCGGCTATCAGAATCGGAATGGTAACCCCGGGAATGGTAACCGAAATACTGTTTAGAAAAGATCGGGTAAGATTTTCTCCCTGTAACTTGATTGTTTGTCCGGCTGCGTTCGTATAGGTATAGGTTCTGCCCATCAGCACCTGTTCGTAGTTTTCCAGCGTAAATTCATCGAAATCGTCGAAAGCGGTCCACCAACCGGAGTTGTTGATGGCCGTGGGCTGCCGAAACGAGGTTACCAGCAGTCCCACAGTGGGAATGGACCATACTACCACCAAAACGAACAATATGGTATTTACAAAGAACTGTCCGAAGAATCTCTGAGTTGAAATACTATGGAATCGTGCTGTGCCGGTGTCCGTCTGTTTTGTATCTTTAGCCATCAGAATGCCTCCCGTTCTTTGAACTGTTTTAGGTTGTAGATCATTACGGGGATTACCATCAGTACAATCAAAATGGCGATGGCGGCACCCTTACCGTAGTGCAGGTATTTGAACATGTACTTGTACTGGGCGGTAGCCAGCACCTCCGTTCCGTAACGCCCGCCGGTCATAGTATAGACAATGTCGAACAGCTTGAGGGTAATCAGCAGAATAGTGGTGCCCACGGTTATGATGGTGGATTTAATATACGGAATTATCACCTTTCGAATAACCTGCATCTCGCTGGCTCCGTCAATCCGGGCCGATTCTATTAGGTTTTGGGGCACGTTTTTAATCGATGCTGACAAAATTACCATAGAAAAGCCCGTATACATCCAGATAAGTACAATTACCAGGAAGATATTGTTCCAGGGCCGCTCAACCAGAAAGCTGTAGGGTTCTCCCCCCAATGCAACTATTACAGCATTAACGAAACCTATCTGCTCCTGACCCGGCGGTCTGGTATCGTACATGAATTTCCAAACTACGCCAGCGCCGACAAAGGAAATTGCTATCGGCAGGAATATCAGTGACTTCGCGATTTTTTCCCATTTGCTACGGTCGGTCAGCAGCGCAAAGACCAATCCGAGCAGTACGCACATCGATGTACCTATGAACAGCCATAAAATGTTGTTGCGGATGGCCGGGAGTAACTCGCTGAAGATGAACTCATAATTTGCAAGTCCTACGAATTCACGGGTCAGTCTTCCGAACAAACTGATATAAAATGAGCGAACCGTCGGTAGAAAAATATAGTATCCCAGAACCACAATCGCCGGTCCGACGAATAGGAACGGTACAAGTCGTTTTCGCCACTTAACCGGCAGATGCTGAATAATCCAGTTTAATACTATGAACAGAGCCCAGACACCGCCGACTCCCCAAATGAGCGCCACTATAGTCAGCAGCCATTGCGGGGCATAAGCAGCGCGTAAGAATAGAAACCCATACCAGAATACAATGAATGTCACCGTCGGAACCGCAAACATGATAAGCAGTTGACTTATAACATAGAGTGTACGTTGCAATGGTGTCGATTTTTCATAATCTTTTACATCATCAGGATCAAGCACGATAACCTCCTCTTAAAAAAGAGGGGGAGACCTCACAGGGCCTTCCCCTCCACTATGTGAAAACCCAAGAAGGTGTGTGTATGGGTTTCTCGTTATTCTTCGGGCCAGCTCTGCTCGATATTTTTCAGGACCTGGTCAAGTTGTGCTCCGGTTACCCAGTTCGACATCCCTTCCCAGAAGGTTCCTGCGCCGACTTCGCTGGGCATGTTGTCTGAAGCGTCAAAGCGGAAAATCTTAGCGTTTACGAGGATCTTGGCAAGATTGGCCTCGATTTCGGAAGAGTAATCGTCGAAATTCTGATTCTGATGCGGAAACAGGGCTCCGCCGGCCTGGGCCCAGGTTTTACAAGCTTCCCAGGTGGTCAGAAACTCAAGCACTTTATTGATATTGGCTCGCCGGGTTTCACTCATGTTCTCTTTCTTGAAAGCAACAAACTGGTCGCCGCCGCCAAGAACGGGAGTTCCATACTTGGGGTCGATCTGTGGAAAACCGAATACGCCCACGTACTTGCTCATGTTTTCCTGTACGTACTCGGGAAAGAATCCGGTCACGAAGTTGCCCTGTCGGTGCATAAGGGCGTGTGGTTTCGCATCCTTATTATTTGGCGGGGGAAAAATACTCTTTGGGGCTTCTTTAAAATTGGTGTTGGCAATGTTATTCGGACCGCCGTAGACGTAATCCTTATTCATCCAAATCTTCGCCATCATCTCAGCGGCATGCTTTACCGACTTGTGGTTGAAAGGAATCTCGTGGTTAACCCATTTGTCGTACATCTCAGGCCCGGCGGTTCGCAGCATGATGTCCTCCAGCCAGTCGGTGGCCGGCCATCCAGTAGCTGCACCGGATTCAATACCGATTGCCCAGGGGCTGTATCCGTCCTTGACCATTTGGTCCATCAGGCTCATCATCTCGTCCCAGGTCTTAGGGGGTTCATACCCCTGTTCCTTCCATTCCTGCTTCGGATACCACACAAAGCTCTTGGCGTTTACACGGTGGAACACACCGTAGGTGTTTCCCTTGTAAGATCCAAGGTCTTTCCAGGCCGGTGCGTAGTTTTTCTCTATGCGGCTAATCACGTCCTTCGGGAGAGGTCTGAGCAGACCTTTGTCTACTAGGGTGCGCATCAGACCCGGCTGAGGAAGCGCGGCAATGTCGGGCGGGGTTCCGGCCTCGGCCTGTACAACTATGTTAGTTTCGAACTGAGCCGAGCCCTGGTAGTCGACTTTGATACCGGTTTTAGCTTCGAACTCATCTAAAATTTTGTTGAAAATCTCGCCCTCTTTCTGACGAAAGGCGCCCTTGATCAGGATAGGTCCGGCTTCGGCTTTTTCAGCCGCCTTCTCTTGCCCGCCAGCACCAAACGCAGTCGGAACTGCGATCAGCGCTGCCATCAATACTAAGCCTATCACACGTTTTGCAATATTCATATAATACCTCCAAAAAGAAACTTTTATAAGATGCCGATAAAAACGGAATCTCTTTACTTTTAACGTAAATATAGGAGGTAACTAACGTCAAATTTGATTTTTCAGGTGGAGAAAACTGGAGTGGACGGTATATTCTATCCGGCGGCGAGCCCGCCCAGCACTATCCCCAATCCCAGACTGACCCACATGGCCAGGGTGTAGAGGGCGAAGATCTTGGAGATACTGCCCATCGACGGCCCCTTGGTGGCCTGGATGAACCTGCGCTGGTGCATTCGCCGGTACTCCTGCACCGCCGGCACGGCTGCCACGGCAATGGCCACGGCTGCCCACCAGGGGAACACCCCGGCCAGCGCCAAAGCCGCCACGCTGCCGTAGCCCAGGGCCCCCAGCACGTATACGGCAATCTCGCCGGCCCGCCGCCCGGCCACAATCGAGAAGGTTCGCCGCCCGGAGGCCCGGTCGCCCTCGATGTCGCAGGTGTTGTTCACCGTCAAGATAGAGGCGATCAGGAAGAACGACGGCAGGCTGGCCAGCAGTGCCT
>JAASTM010000373.1 GCA_021767325.1 Spirochaetales bacterium | reverse complement strand
CCCAAGGCTGCCAGGAAAGTCGGAATTCCGGTGATACAGCTGAACCATCCGGCGGTGGTGCTGCGGAGTGTCGCCTTTTCAGCCGATGCGCTGCTGGCAAAGGTTATTTCCACCTCTATGATGGGTGAATATGATGTGCGCATAATATCCTCGTTTTACAACGGAGATATCGGCCCGATTATTCGCAAGGAGATCCGACAGGCCGTCCCGACCGCTGGCGACTACTTCGTGGTGTACCTGCATGAGTCGATGCGTGCCAAGGTCTTGGGTGAGCTCGACCGGCTGAAATCTGTCAAATACAAAGTCTTTCCCAATGCCGGGGAAGACTTTGTACGCGCACTAGCTGGAGCCCGGGGAGTGATCACCAATGCCGGTCATCAACTGCTGAGTGAAACCCTGCATTTGAAGAAACCGGTCCTCACCCTGCCCTTCGAGGGCCAGTTCGAGCAGACGTTGAATGCAAGCATGCTGCAGAAGGCCGGGCGAGGTGTAGTCGGCTCAATGGAGTCGATTCGCAACTCGATTGCAGACTATATGGACTTTACCGCAGAGTTCGATCCGTACAAGGAACCTGTACAGGCCGGCACCCATTTCTGTCTGCAGGACGACTCCCACACGGCATTGGCCCTGCTGCGATACCATCTTCACAAACGTGAAAGGGTCTCTTAAACCCAACTCCTCCGCACAACTGCCCTGAGTTGCTCGTACGATTGTACTAAGCCGCGTTTTTCCATATACTTGGAGTGGGGGCAGTAGTGAATAGCTTTGAACGAATAGAATCCGAGGTTTTCAAATCCGGCCAGACAGCACGACGTCAACAGAAAGAGGTCGTGCGCAGCTACAAAGATGACGGCTCGGTTCTGACTGAAGTCGATCTGGCAATTGAAAAACAACTGACCACAGTTATAAAATCGGAATTCCCCGACGCCAACATAGTCAGCGAAGAGTACCCCACCGAGTTCCGGTCGGGACGTGATTATACCTTCACTATTGATCCGATCGACGGGACCGACACCTTCAGTCAGGGTATGCCGGGCTGGTGTGTTGCAGTTGGTATTTTGGACAGCGAATTGGAGCCCATCGGCGGTATTGTCGCCGCTCCCCGCTGGGGAAGCGACCCTGACAGCGGTTTGTTTCTGCGCGTACTGCCGGGCGGGGCTCTCAAGATGGACGGAATGCCGATCCATTCAAATTCCGGGAATAAGGTAGACGGTTCTCAGCTGATGGTCGGTTCGAAAGTCCATCGAAAATATGATTTTTCCACATTTCCGGGCAAGGTCAGAAGCATCGGGAGCTCGATTCTGCATATCATCAGTCCGTTGATCCATCCGGTTGTTGTGGGAGCCTTCATTCCGCCGGCCTATATCTGGGATATTGCTGCGGCCCACGGCATTGTACGACAGCAGTCATTTGTATTGGAGTATATGAACGGGAATCCGGTGCAATATGCCACCATGGTGCACCGCCAGACGGCAGCGCACCATATGGTATGCGGAACCACACAGAACATCGGTAATATTAAGAAACATCTCTTCCTTCTAAAACAGGGAAGTGCTGACTGACAGGTGGTCGTAACGTTTGAACATGTACTTTCCCAGATACACGAAGGGTGTATCCAGTGCCGCTACAATCCATTTAAGCAGATAGGTGGTGATCATGATCTCTATCAATACTCCGGTGGAGAATACTCCGTAAAAAGCAATCAGGCTGAATATAACCGAGTCGAGGAGTTGACTGACCATTGTAGAGAGATTGTTCCGCAGCCAGAGATGCTTGGTCTCCGGCCACTTCTTTTTCCACAAATGAAACGCCCAGATATCATGGCTCTGGGAGACTCCGTACGCAACTAAACTTGCCAGCATAATCCGCGGCAGGAACCCAAAAATTGTAGACAGGCTTTCGTGCGCAAAATCTTCACTCGAGGGTTCGAAAAAGAGGGCCAGATTCATCAGCAGGGTAAACATGATCAGGGCAAAAAAGCCGATGATTACCGCCCGCCCGGCTTCCTTCTTGCCGTAGTTCTCGCTGAGAATATCGGTTACCAGAAAACTGGATGCGTATACGATATTTCCGAGAGTTGCGGTGATACCGAACAATTCAATTGTTTTGGTAACCTGTACATTGGCGACCATCACGGCCACCGGTATCCAGATAAACAGCCCCAGACGTCCCCATATTCTATAGGCTAAAAGGATTGCTGCGAAGTTCACCAGAAGAAGTATCAACCATAGCAATTCATTTATCATTAAATCTCCTCTAGAGCAGTTTTGAGATTATCGAATAATCCGGTTTCACTGCGAAGTTGTTTCAAAAGTTTGGATAGGACCCGGCTGTGCGCCTGGTCAGGAGTAATGCCGCCGTCTTTCACGAAGTCGCTTTCGTAGCTGTAGACTGTGCGGCCGTCGTACTCGAGGCTGACAACCGCCCATGCCTTGGCCATATCGGGGGCATCCTCAATATATTTGGGATAATCCTCTACAAACAGATCGACCTTCAGATTATAGCCGCCGGGTATCTCCTGCGGTGAGAACTCGAAGGGCAGTTGCCGGTCTGAGAAGAGCGCTCGCACTTCGCTTTCGACCGAGCGTTCGACTTGGCTGTTCCGCACCTCGACTATCAGCCCCGCATTAATCAGACGCACATTTACTACCAGCTCCTGGTAGGCGGTATGCAGCTCCCGCTCTTCCAGCTGCTGCAGGGTATCGAGTTCGGCACTCACCAGTAATTTACGCTCACCAACTTCCGAGAAGCCTTCCGGCACCTGAATCATAAAATTTCCCTTCTCATCGGTCTTGCTCTCGGCGAGAACCGATCCGGAATCTGTTTTCAAGAATACGGGAACCGCACCGGTGTTTTCAGTCAGATTGCTCCGCAGAGTTCCCGATAAAGAAAAGGGTTGGCCGACTTGTGTTCCGATTTCCCTTTGTACCAGACTAAGGCGTAAAGAGTCGCTGTGGGTTTGAATCGAATTGAGCACGAGGTCACTGAGGTTCCCGCTTTGTCCGGCGATGGATCCTTTGAGTTCCTGGCCGAATGTAGCTTCTCTTATCAGATCGTAACTGCGCTGAAGACGCTCAATCCTGGTCGTGAGTAAGGACGATCGGTCATTGAGGACCGGTTCGAGTAAATCTCTTACCCGTCTGATTACCTCGTTCCGGCGGGCTTCCTGAATCGCCTGCCACTTAGCCTTACTGAGCCGTACATATACCCAGTAGCCACTCGACCGGCAGTAATAGGTATCGACTGTTTCGATGTCCTGCAGATTAGTTTCTACCGATTGATTTACCAGTTCTTCGACCTGTTGAGAAAAGCCTCCGCTGCTGCTGTCGGCGGTTGTTATCTGTAGTTCGCTGGAAATCTGCGTAGAGATGCGGGCAGCTAAATCGGCGCGCGCCCGGGCTTCGGCCACAGGGCGATCATCGGCCTGGTTTCCGGAGTCGGCCGATCCGACCCCCACGTAGTAGCCCGATTGCTCGGGGTTTCGCATCCAGTCCGGCTCAGGCGGACATTCGGGGGCTGTGGCACACGCGGAAAAACCCAGGGTGAATACAACCACTACCATGGCTGCAGCGCATTTCAACACCATTTTTGTTTTCATACCGCACACTCCAATTTCAAAGCGAAGTAATAGTTATTTTGGACACACAGCTAAGCTGTAATAAGTATTTCCGTCTGTAGAAACCCAGCGGTCGATCACATAAAAACCATTCACGATGGTATCGGTAATTTCGAGGTTCAACTGCTGATAGGCGCTGCCCTGGTACTCCACTTCTAAATCGTCCCGCTTTTGTTT
>JAASTM010000372.1 GCA_021767325.1 Spirochaetales bacterium | reverse complement strand
GTGGTTGCGCCGATGTTTATCAGCAGGAGGCCGATGAAGGGACCGAACAAAAATCCGCCGATGAGCGACAGTACTGTGGCACCCGGGATGGAGAGGGCTACCGAGACGATATAAACCCCTGTGAAGGCTGCTGCGGTAATAAGTGCCCGCTCAGCCACCATTTGCAGCAGCGCATCCCTCTGCCGGGCCAGCTGCTGGAGGTTTAGCTGCTCACCCAGCGGGGTAAACCGGATAGCGATGATCAAGGCGGCAATCAATGCCAGTAACAGGTAGCGCATCCATTTTTTCATGCATTTACCTCCCTTTTATTCAAAAGTCGTAAAAACCTATTAAAATAGTCAACAAATTTCCTCACTTTTATTGCCTTTTACGAAAAGAAGCATTATCTACTAGTGCAAGAGGGGGTCTACATGGCGTTTGTAGTCCGGAATGTTCACAAGAGTTTCGGTTCTCTCACCGTTTTAGATGGTATTAACCTAGAGGTAAAAACCGGCGAACTGGTGTCGCTGGTAGGACCTTCGGGAGCCGGAAAAACTACCCTGCTCAAGTTGTGTGCCGGTCTGACCCCGCCCGATTCCGGAACCATTTTTTCAGACAGTAGCTCCGGCAGTGAACCGATTCTGGTGTTTCAGGACTATCTTCTGTTCCCCTACATGAATGTGTTCGAGAATGTCGCCTTCGGGCTCAAAGCCCGTAAGCTGGGACACCGTGAGATTACCCTCCGGGTGGAGGAGATGCTGAGTTTTTTCGGTATCAGCGAAAAGCGTGCGGCGTATCCGGCTACCCTTTCGGGAGGACAGCGGCAGAGAGTGGCTCTGGCCAGGGCGCTGGTACTCAGGCCGTCGCTGCTGCTTTTGGATGAGCCCTTCGCCAATCTCGACCAGAATTTAAAAATGGACACGGCGATGTTTCTCAAGCGCACCCAGCGCGAATTCGATAATGTGACCACCCTCTGCGTGACCCACGACCTGGAAGAGGCCTGCGCAATGTCGGACCGGGTCGGAGTGATGCTGAACGGCAGTATCCTGGATTATGGGCCGCCGGAACGCTTGTATACGGCCCCCTCGAATGTGGAGACCGCCCGCTTTCTGGGAACACTCAATACGGTTCCGTCCGCCCTGTTTTCACAGCTCGATATCGACTCAGCCGCCGAAAAGGTGTACGTGCTGCCCTCGGCCATCGAGCTCAGCGGATATGATGAACAGGACTACCCTGCGCGGGTGAAAGAGATAAGTTTTACCGGCAAGACCTACGAGGTGACGGTAGAGATATCCGGTACCCTGCTGACTGCACGAATAGTAGATGCTCCGCCGAGCCCGGGGAGCCGGGTGAGGGTGGACCTTCGTTCCTATCTGGAGCCCCGTTCAGCCGGGCTCCACCGTGTGAAAAGGAGTTTGTATGAGAGTAAAGAGAACGAGGCCATTGGGTAAATGGTTCATAGGTATCGCAGTACTTGTGTTTGCATTCAGCGGCTGCGGGCAGAGCAGTGATACTACCGCCTGGTTGGAAAAACCCTATTCCGAGATAGAGGCAGCGGCCGAAGGCAGCGAGGTTCGTTTCTACATGTGGGGCGGCGATGAGCGTATCAATTCCTGGATTGACGGGTTTGTCGCCGAAACCCTGGAGGACAGGTACGACATCAGCCTTACCCGCGTACCGATGGATGCCTCGGTATTTATCAACAAGCTGCTAGCCGAGAAAGAGGCCGGCCGCGGAGAAGGGGTAATCGACCTAGTGTGGATCAATGGCGAGAATTTTAAACGCGCAAAAGAGAACGGTCTGTTGTACGGGGCGGTAGCCGAAAAGCTGCCGAACCTGGAACTCGTCCCACCCGGCGAAATCGAGTACGACTTCGGGTATCTGGTCGAGGGGTATGAAGTGCCCTACGGAAAGGCTCAGTTTGTTTTCGAGTACGATTCGGCCGATTTCGAGGCTCCGCCGCGCAGCTTCGCCGACCTCGAACAGTGGGTGCAGGCCCATCCCGGCCAGTTTACCTATCCGCAGCCCCCTGACTTTACCGGGTCGGCCTTCATCCGGCAGGCACTGTACGCAGTTACAGGCGGGCATGAACAGTATTTGGGGCCGTACGACGAGGGGCTGATCAAAGCGAAAGAAGACCAGTTGTGGGCCTATCTGCAGCGCCTGCAGCCGTATTTGTGGCAGGAGGGCCGCGACTATCCCCAGGACAAAGCGCGCCTCGATCTGCTGTTCGAGCGCGGGGAGGTGGGCATCAACATGGACTACAATCCGCTGGCGGCCTCCGGTAAGGTGCTGGACGGGCGTTATCCTGAATCCGTGCGTACATTTGTGATGGAGGAGGGAGCGATTTCGAACATCCATTATGTGGCGGTTCCCTTCAATGCTCCGCATGTCCCGGCGGCAATGATCACCGCCAATTTCCTGCTGTCTCCGGAGGCACAGTTGTCGAAGAACAAGCCGGAGAACTGGGGCGACCTGACGGTGCTCGACCCGCAGCGTCTTTCCGAGGAATGGCGGGACCGTTTTTCCCGGCTCGATCTGGGGCCGGCGGCATTGCCGGTCGATGAACTGTCGGCGGCGGCCGTTCCGGAGATCGACTCGGGTTATGTAGAGTATCTCGAGCGGCGCTGGGAAGAGGAACTGCTGCAGTAGGCGGGGAGAGGTGAATATGCAGAAAAACCGCAGTGCCGGTCTCTTACATCTGCTTCCACTGCTGATTCCCTTTTCACTTTTCTTTCTCTGGGGAATCGGCTACACCCTGGCAGGTGCGTTCACAGCTGAAGGATCAGGCCTGACATTAGAGCACTTTCAGTACATTTTTATGGAGCCTTTACTGCGTTCATCTGTACTGCACACTCTGCTGATTGCTTTTATATCGGCGGCAGTTTCGGTAGCCGGTGGAACCCTGATAGCTCTCGGCCTGTGGACGCTTCCGCGGCGGGCCCGGAGCGCGGCACTTATCTATAAGCTGCCGATTATTCTGCCGCATCTCACCGCCGCTTTCATAGTGATGGTGCTGCTGGCGCGCTCGGGAATACTGGCATCCGCCGCGTACCAGGTGGGCATGATTGCCGATCCGGCCGATTTTCCAGATCTGTTGTACGGCGACAGTAAGTTCGGCCTGGTGGCCGCCTACGTGTGGAAGGAGGCGCCCTTTGCCGCGTTGTTGGTGATATCGGTTTTGACAAAGCTGAACTTTGAGTATGTACACACCGCCCGGATGCTGGGAGCGAGCCGCTGGATGATCTTCCGTAACATAGTTTTTCCGCACATTGCACCGGTGGTGGACACCAGTTTTATTATCCTGTTTCTCTACACTCTCGGGGCTTTTGACATTCCCTTTGTTATCGGCGGCAGTTCGCCGCGAATGCTTTCGATTACCGTGTACAATCTTTACTTCAGGCGCGAATTGGCGGTGAGACCCCAGGCGCTGGCTCTACTGACACTGCTGTTCCTGTTTTCACTGTTGTTCGTGGTGCTCTTTTTCCGCATCACCAGGCGCATGCGCGGCCGGGAGGCGGTGCTATGAACATTGCGGTCAGGCGGCGGCCGGGAGTCCTGAGCCCCGGCCCGGCCGTTCTGTTTGTCGGTCTGCTGGGGTTGTTGTTCGTGTTGCCGATTCTGGTCCTGGTGCTGTATGCCGGGGCGGCATCCTGGCAGTTTCCGCAGCTTCTACCCGATGATTTTTCACTGCGGGGCTTTGAGTTTGTAGTCCGGCAGGCCGCTTCAATTGCCCTGGCACTGCTCAGTTCGGCGCTCTATTCGCTGGCGGTAGTGGGGCTGTCGTTTGTGCTGACGGTACTGCCGGCGCGGG
>JAASTM010000010.1 GCA_021767325.1 Spirochaetales bacterium | reverse complement strand
TCCCTGTTCCGCACCGGCTTGATTCGTGATGAATCTCCATATTCCTGCCTCACCATCTCCTCCAGTTCGCCTGCCCGGAACCCGGTTACCAGAATAATCCGGGAGCAGGCTGCTAGTGCATTCTCAATCGAACTGAATATCAGAGGACGACCCCTGTATGTTGTGAGCGGCTTCCAGCCTTTCATCCGGCTCGAAAGTCCTGCGCAGGGAATTACACAGTCATACGGCAAGGGTTCGAACTGCTGCATATGTGTTGAGTGTAGCGATTTTCCGTACATTCGTACAGCGTACTTGTGAGATATATCTATTCACACAATTAAATTGATTCGGTACAATAGCCGCCATGATAGCCACAATAGTCAATTGTATAGCAGTAATTATTGGTTCCTCGGTAGGGCTCTTAGTGCATAAAAACATGAGCCCTAAAATTAAAGAAGTTGTGTACACCGGAGCCGGCCTCATATCGCTGGCCATCGGAATGCAGTCGACCTTCGAATCGCAGCGGATCGTGTATATGGCGCTGGCCGTAATTCTCGGCGGTATGATCGGCGCCGCCTGGAATATAGAAGGCGGAATCATCAAGTTCGGAAGCTGGCTGCAGCGGAACTTTGCCAAGAACGCAGACAGCGGCGCAACCTTCGCGCAGGGTTTTCTGGATGCGTCGGTGCTGTTCTGTGTCGGTGCATTGGCAATTGTGGGCTCCATAAAGGCCGGAGCCGAAGGCGACTACGACCTCATCCTCATGAAATCGGTACTCGACGGCTTTATGGCTATTATGTTTTCGGCCGCTATGGGAATCGGAGTTATGTTTTCAGTGATTACTATCCTCATCTATCAGGGCGGCCTCACCCTGCTGGCCGGTGTAATCGGGCCGCTCATCGGCGAACTCGGTTTAGCCGAGATATCTGGAACCGGAGGAATCCTTATTCTCATGATCGGGATGAATCTGCTGAATTTGCGCGAGATAAAAACCGGCAATTTCCTTCCAGCCCTCTTGGTAGTGCTGGTTTTTACGACTCTTGACCCGTATGTAGTGCCGTTTCTACAACAGTTCTCTTTCTAAAACGAATTTTCGAAAGCGATTTTCCATTGTAATAACAGGATGCCCGGCGACACTCGAATGCAACACTCGAAAGTGCGCCGGGTATTGAACCGTCGAGGGTATCGTTTTCATCATATTCAATTTCTTCTGGAATACCCTGCTCTCTGACAAACACAGCCTTGCGAATCGCACGAGCTTGCGCCAGATCAGCCGCACTGTTTGCCTGTCTTAATACGAATCCTTCCCCTGTAAAGCCACTCAACTTCTTCCGTTTTCGAATTGCTTGGCATTCTCCAGGGTGTCACAGGGATCGATATCCTTGTCCACATTGCATGGCTGCAGATCCCAGATCTCTTGTGCGTATTGGGCAATCGTCCGGTCGGAAGAGAACTTCCCGGAAGATGCAATATTAATGAGGGCTTTCCGGTACCACTCATCCCGCTTATCGCGATACAGCGAGGTAGCCGCATCCTGTGCGTCGCAATAGGACTGCAGATCCGCCAGATGCATGTACTGATCCCCCTGCTCGAACAGTGCCTGCCGAAGCGGTTCGAATATCCCCGGTTCCGAGAAGTTGAACTGTCCGGAAAAAATCAGATCGACAGCATCCTTGATTTCCTGATTATCCGCGTAGTAGGTGAGGGGGTTGTAGTTCGGAGCCAGTTCTGCAACTTCATCCGAGGAAAGTCCGAAGATGAAGGCGTTTTCACGGCCGGCTTCTTCGACGATTTCGATATTCGCCCCATCCATCGTACCAATTGTCAGAGCTCCGTTGCACATAAATTTCATATTACCGGTTCCGGATGCTTCCGTTCCGGCGGTTGAAATCTGCTCGGAAAGGTCTGTAGCCGGAATGATTCTTTCGGCCAGTGAAACACTGTAGTTCGGCAGAAAATGTACCTTGAGCCGGCCCTTCAAATTTGCATCGTAATTGATTACCGATGCGACATTATTGATGAACTTGATAATGAGCTTTGCCATGGTGTAGCCCGGCGCCGCCTTTCCCGCAAACAAATATGTACGAGGAGCAAAATCGTCCGGATTGCCCCGGCGCATACGGTTATAAAGGATCACGATGTGCAGGGCGTTCAACAGCTGTCGCTTGTATTCATGAATCCGTTTTACCTGCACATCGAAGAAACTGTCCGGGTCGATAATCCAGCCGTGCTCTTTGTGAATGTGATCGGCAAGTTTAGCTTTTGCTTCGCGTTTAACCTTTCCGAACGCCTCGCGAAAGCCCGGGTCATCGATGTGCTTCTTCAGGTCGGCAATTTTGGAGAAATCGGTGATCCACCCGTCCCCGATTGCGCTGCTAATCAGTTCAGCCAGCGGCGGGTTCGCGTGCAACAGGAAGCGCCTCTGCGTGATACCGTTGGTTTTACTGTTGAAGCGTTCGGGAAAAATAGCAGCCAGCTCAGGTACCAGCCGCTGTTTCAGCAGTTTTGTGTGCAGTTCGGCGACTCCATTGGTCGAGTGTGATCCGACGATCGACAGATAAGCCATGCGAATCTGCTTGGGGGTCGATTCCTCGACCAGACTGACCTGACGGATTTTTTCCATATTCTGCGGAAATACGGTAATCGCCTTCTGTAGAAAGCGGTGATTGATTTCATAAATTATCTGTAAGTGACGCGGTAGCAGATGATCGAGCATAGGGACCGGCCACTTCTCCAGAGCCTCCGGCATGAGGGTATGGTTCGTGTAGCCCAGGGTTCGGGTGGTGATGTTCCAGGCCTGGTTCCAGCGCTGCCCCTCTTCATCAATGAGCAGCCGCATCAGCTCGGGTACAGCCAGGGAAGGATGAGTGTCATTCAGCTGAATAGCCGCATATTTCGGAAACTCCTCCCATCGGTGGGAGCCGCGTTTGAAGCGGCGCAGAATATCCTGTAGCGAACATGAAACAAAGAAGTACTGCTGCTTCAACCGAAGTTCTTTTCCGAGATATAGTTTGTCGTTCGGATACAACACTTTGGTCAGATTCTCTGCCATCACCTTTGCGCTGACCGCCTCCACGTAATCTCCGGCGTTGAAATCCTCGAAATCGAACTCTTCAGCCGCCCGGGCCGACCATAGACGCAGGGTGTTTACCGTTCCACCGCCGTACCCGACTATCGGCATGTCGTAGGGGATGCCGATTACCGATTGAGCATCAACCCAGCGGAACACCCGTTTGCCGTGTTCGAGCATCGGTTCTACCCGCCCGCCGAAGTAAACCTCTACCGAGTGTTCCGGCCGCTCTATCTCCCAGGGATTCTCCCAGCGCAGCCAGTCATCTGGCTGTTCGATCTGATATCCATTGTCTATCTGCTGCCTGAAGATACCATAGTCATAACGCAACCCGTATCCATAGGCCGGCAGATCCATGGTTGCCATCGAGTCGAGGAAACAGGCTGCCAGCCGGCCGAGTCCTCCGTTCCCGAGTCCAGCGTCGACCTCTTGTTCGGCCAGTTCCTCATAAGAATATCCGAGTTCCTCCAGGGCCTGGCGCACTTCACCCTTTAATTCCATGTTGATAATGTTGTTGCCCATAGCTCGGCCCATCAAAAACTCCATGGACAGGTAGTAGGCTCTTTTCACATCCTTCTCGTAGTGGGTTTGTTTGGTTTTCAGCCACTGATGCATGACCCGGTCACGGATAGCATATGCCAGCGCCATGAACTGGTCGCGAGAGGTTGCATTGTACCGGTCCGCTCCCAGTGTATATTTGAGATGTTCGGCAAAACCCCAGCTCACCGATGCTTCGTCCTTCCCGTATCGGCTGCTGTGAATGCCCTGTGCTCCCTCCGGTGGAGTGGGGATGCCCTTATCAGCTTGTTCCTTCTTTCTATTACTCATGGAGTCTCCTTAGTGTTCGAAAACTTGTGGTTTGATTTTGAGGCACACTACATATAGTGGTAGTTGCTGCCGGAATGTCCATATGTAGTGTTTTTTTCCTCATCACCACAAGTTTTTTAACATTAATAAAATTTTAAGAGCGAAAGCGGCGGGAATCAATGCCATATTTCGAAATTCGGAGCCCGATTTTACGTTCGGTGAGTCCCAGTATACGGGCAGCTCGGGCGGCGTTGCCTTTGCTCGATTTCAGTGCATCTAGAATAATCTCTTTTTCGAACCTTTCCACTTCTTCTTCCAGAGTTCCATGCAGCAGGGTGTTGGTGGATTCGGCCGACTGCAGTGTCGGCGGCATCAGGTGCCCATGGATTACACCGTCAGTGCTGAGCAGTACCGCTCGCTCTATACAGTTTTCCAGTTCACGAACATTTCCCGGCCAGTGGTAAGAGGAAAGCAATTCGATAGCTGGTGTAGAAATTCTTCTTATCTCTTTGTTGTTTTTGGTACTGTACTTTTCGGCAAAATAATCCGCAAGAAGGGTAATATCGCTTTTCCTTTCCCTGAGCGGCGGAATGTGAATGGGAAAAACGTTCAAACGATAGTAAAGATCTTCGCGAAACTCGCTTCTTTGAATCATCTCCTCCAGATTTCGGTGGGTTGCTGTTATAACCCGCACATTGACGCGTTGAGTGCGGTTCCCTCCGACCCGTTCAAACTCGCGTTCCTGAAGCACTCGCAGCAGCTTTACCTGTATCGACAAGGGCAGGTCTCCGATTTCATCAAGAAAAATCGTGCCGCCATCTGCCAGTTCAAAGCGTCCTTTCCGAGTCTGCACTGCGCCGGTAAATGCCCCTTTCTCATGGCCGAACAACTCGCTTTCGATTACCGTTTCCGGCAGGGCCGAACAGTTCACTTTGACAAAGGGACCCTCCGACCTCGGGCTGTTGTAGTGAATGGCCTGGGCAATCAGCTCTTTTCCGGTGCCGCTTTCTCCGCGGATCAACACCGAGGCTTCGCTGCCGGAGACCTGGGCCATTAGGTTGAACACCTCTTTCATGGCAGTACTGTTCCCGATTATATTTTTAGGTCTGAATTTTTCTTCTAACTGGTCTTTGAGACGGCGGTTCTCATCCATCAGCCGCTCACGCTCTTCCTGTACACTCCGGCGTAGTTTTACAGCTTGGGCAATCATCGAGGCCACGATCGACAGTAATCTGACATCATCTTCCAGGCTTTGCGGGCTGCCGTCGGTGCGGTCTGCACTGAGTGCTCCGAGAATGTCCTTATTAGTCATGACTGGAACGCAAATAAACGCTACGTCCTGTCCATCGCTTTCCCGATGGACACCGGTTTTGTCGAGAAACTCATCCTCTTCATTAATATTAGGGATTATCATCGGCTGACCGGACTGCACTACTTTACCGGTTACCCCTTCTCCTGGGCGGTAGACTACCTGTTTCTGAGAATCGCGTTGGATGCCGTAAGCAGCTTCTACCGTGATCAGCCCGGTTTGTCTATTCAGCAATGTCACCGTACCGTGTGACAGTCCCATATGCTCTTTCAGCTGTCTGAGCACTGGTAATATCACCTGGTCGAGATCCAGACTACGGTCGAGCGTCTGACTAATTTCAAACAGAAGGGTGAGTTCCTTGAGCTTTCGTCTGTAATGCATTCCGCTCTGTGGCATATATACTAGTGGATAGTAGCTATTGTCCGTAGAAATGACAATAGTAGTGTAAAAAATCTTGTGAGAATTGAAGCAAATCAGCACCTACGCCCCTCTATTAGAGTGTAAGCACTTTTTTAGAGGGGGATTTTATATGCTCATACCACCATTTTGTCCCAATTCAGATTGCAGTAATCACACAGCCCTGCCGTTCAACAAACGCTGGTACCACATCGCCGGCCGCTACGAGACCAAGGCCTTCGGCATCGTAGTCCGCTTCAAATGCCTGACCTGCGGCAAAACCTTCAGCGAACAGACCTTTCGCCTCGATTACTATGTGAAGAAGAAGCTCTCCTACCAGCGGATCTTCGAACACATCACCAACTGCGGCGGGCTGCGGGCCACCGCCCGCATCATGGGCGTGAATGCCCAGTCCATTACAAACCGGCTCGGCAGGCTCGCCCGCCAGGGGATGGCCCTGCAGGCCGAGCTGCTCTCCGGCTTTACTCCCGGCGAAGACCTGGTCACCGACGGCTTCGAAAGCTTTGTCGCCGATCAGTATCAGCCGAACAACATCCACCTGCTGGTCGGAAAGAACTCGCAGTTCCTCTTCACCTACGATCTCTCTCATCTGAAGCGTAAGGGGCGTATGACCGACTTCCAGAAGGCCGAGCGGGAGCGGCGGGAGAGGGAGAATATCCGCACGCGTCGCTCTATTTCTCAGTCCTTCGGTGAAATAGCGAGGATGGTCGAGGAGTACGCACAGCGGCGTAAGGGCGAGGTGACCTGTCTCTACAGCGACAAGAAAAAGGAATATGCCCAGGTACTCGCGGGCTCGCAGGTATTGCGGAAGCTGAGCGAGGGCGGGCTGTTTCATCACTTTACTATCTCCTCCGAGCTCAAGCGCACCATACACAATCCGCTCTTTGCGGTGAACTACTATGACCGGGAGCTGCGCAAGGATAATGCCGATCATGTGCGCGAGACGGTGCGCTTCTCACGCAATGTGAACAATGCCCTCGAGCGGATTGCCGTGTACCAGCTGTATCACAACTTCTTCAAGCCCTACCGGGTGGCGGATAAGGAGCTGAAGCGCTTTACCCATGCCGAGATGGCCGGAGTGCCGCGGGAGTGGATGCGGCAGGGGCTGGAGGAGATCTTTACGATGCGCAAGTTCTTCACCCATGTAGATCTGAACCGGTCGCAGATGCTCGTGTGGTCACGCTCGATAGGGAACCTGGACAGGTTCGATGGGGGGTACTTTCCGAAGTACGTGTGGATGTGAGGTAGAGAACAATTCTCGCTGTGGGCATGTGGTGTTTTTGTCTCACAGGGTTTGTGACATTATCTACTGTTTCCTGGCTGCTTTCTGCAGGCGGTCGTTGATAGCCCGGCCGAGGCCGCGGTCGGGGGCGGTTTCCGCTACAATCATCTCCAGCCCCAGAGCATCCAGCTCCTGTATGGCGTGATACAAATTGATAGCTGCTTCATGCAGATTTCCCCGCGGGCTCAGCACCCTGATTTTACCGGCTCCTGTGCTGTTCTCGGTCGTCATGCGTGCCCCGGCTGCCCCATGTGCAGGTGTGCAGCAGCGCTGGAAACAGAGTTTTCCGATTTCCGGAGAATCCATATACACGGAAATATCCTCGACCAGCCGTAACGGGGTGGTAGGTGCGTAGTGATCCGGAAGCATGCCGGGGCCGTCATATTGAGCGGGGTTCTCGGCACGGCGGATCACTGGACCGATCAGTTCCTCGATCTCCTCCTGAGCCAGCCCGCCGGCCCGTAAAACCATTGGAGTCTCACCGGTAAGTGAAAGTACCGTCGATTCCACTCCAACCCGGCACGTCCCTCCGTCGATCAGTGCGCTGTAACTTCCGGCCAGCTGGTTATGCACATGGCCGGCGGTAGTCGGACTGGTTCTGCCGAACAGATTTGCGCTGGGGGCGGCCACCGGTACACCGGCCGTACGAATGAGCTGCAGAGCCAGCGGATTGGCCGGCATTCGAACGGCAACAGTACTGTTGCCGGCCGTGACGATGTCCGGTACCCGGTTGCTCTTCGGAAAGACCAGGGTGAGCGGGCCGGGCCAGAAGTGCTGCATCAGTCGGAGGGCTTTTTCCGGGATATGTTCGACTAAAGACTCCACCTGTTCCGTGTCTGCAACATGCACAATCAGGGGATCGTGCAGAGGGCGCTGCTTTGCCTCGAAAATCGAAGCAACCGCGTCCGGATTGAGGGCATCGGCTCCAAGGCCGTAGACGGTTTCGGTGGGAAAAACGGCAAGTGTGCCGGCCTGCAGGGCTGCCGCAGCCAGTTTCACCTCCCGGTCGAGATCGGCCCGGGCCTGCGGATGCTTCATGATCCACTCTCCAGCGGCCGGAAGGTTATGGAACACAAGCCGTTCGTAGGGCAGTTCGGGCAGATGCTGCATGCCGTGACCGGTCAGGACATACAAGCCGAATGCTCCCACTGCATCGGCAGTGGCGGGATCGTGCGGATGATCCCCGATAACGAAAGAACTGGTCAGATCTGTCCCGAACTCCTTGGCGGCCTGCTGCAGAAAACCAGGCTGCGGTTTCATGCAGCTGCAGTTATCCGCGCGGCTGTGCGGACAGACATACCATTTTACAATTTTGATGCCTTCGGCCTGCAGGACGGAATCGATGTGTTGGTTAACCGCTTCGACTTCCTCGGGGGTGAGGATTCCCTGCGCAATGCCGCTCTGATTACTCACTACGAACAGCGAGTATCGCCTTTGCAGTTTCCGCAGTGTTTCAAACACTCCGGGGATGAAACGAATCTTATCTATATCTGCGAGATGGCCGACATCCTCGATAATAGTACCATCTCTATCCAAAAAAAGTGCTGACTGTTGCATGCGAAACGTTACAAGATATAACTATGAACTGTCAATGTACCCGCGCCGGGCGGCCGTGCCGGCAGCTGTACCGGCGGCCGAAAGCCGCCCGGCAGAGCCGTGATAGCCGGCCGCTAAGTTCGGCGACCGGCCGGTCCGGCTTCGGGTAAAGTCCTGGCTCAGTCCGGGCTAACTTCGTTGCCGACTTTGCGGGCGCGTTCGGGTTTATCCAGATCGATTCCGGCGGCCAGTCCGATTTCCACCAGCAGGTTCCAGCCGGCACAGAGGTACACGTACGGGCTCATCATGCCGGTTTGCGGTACCTTTATGGTAGGGAAGGGGGTGTCGCGGTCGGCAATAGCCACAACCGTCAGACCGACCCCCTGTTCAAGGACCTCCTGAAACTTGCCGATTTCCTCTTCGATCGGATCAATTACAAACACGATATCTTCGGGGTTCATCACCTCTTCAATTCCATGCACGGCATAGGTTCCTTCGAGAAAGTCCGATTTCTTACGGGTGATTTCATTGGTCTTGAGAGTCAGCTCCTCGGCGACTCCGTCGTTCAATCCGGCAAAGTAGATGGTAGGGGCCTTAGTCGCCCGGGATATGATTGAGCTGTCGATCTCGACCGTTAGCGCCGTTTCCAGCTGGTCTGCCAAACCGTGCAAATCAATCCGGTTGAGCGAACCGGCCGTGTGGTGGAGAATAGTCTCGTAACAAAGCGCCTGCTCAACGACGCTCTTGGTAGCGGCTACTGCGTTTTCCCAGCCGCACTTCAACACCAGGGTGTCGTCGCATACCTGCTCCAGTGGCGTGTCATGGTTGGCCGTCAGTGCATATACGTGCCCGTGGCCGGAGGCTTTCAGCTGCTTGGCCAGCAGGACCACCTCTTTTGTGCGCCCGGAGTTGGAGGCGCAGAACACAGCCATCTTCGACAGGTCGTACAGAGCAGCCTGCCGGGAACCTTCTGTGCGTACAGTCAAATTAATGCCCTCCGTGAGAGCACGCCGGATACTGTTTTTGGCCGGAAAAATGCGGCTTGAACCTTCTCCGGTGCACAAAAGGGCTCCGACTGATTTGATTTTTTCAGCTACTGGCGCGGTGCGGGATAGATCAAAATTCCGCACAACATCCGGGGTCTCCATCATCTCCTTTACCAGAGCATAGTTTGAATAGCGCTCTTCTTTTAAGTTCATTCACATTTCTCCTTTTATAGTGTTAAAAATCTTGTGGTGCCCACTCAAAACACGCTACATATAGTGTCCTGACGGACAATCAAGCACTATATATAGGGCTTCTGAACCATTGACCACAAGGTTTTGATCATTAAGTTAGAGTTTATGTCGATTCAGTCTTTGAGTAAAGGCTGTGGTCTCCTCGTGGACCTGTTGAATAAAATTGTTGTCCTCGATGGTCCCGATCGCTGCAGTCATCTCGGCCTCATTCCGATAGGTGGCCAGGCGGAACGGATTTTCGAAATCCTTGTTGCGGGATGCATAGACCTGGTCCCGAATGTACTCCTGAATAGCAATAGCTCTGTCCAGAACTCCGTTCCACTCCTCAGCGCTCAGTTTGGATTTATTCATCAAATGCACCAGTACCGCATACGCGTGGCGCTGTTTGTGCAGCCCGTACTCATCCCATAAGCGGTGGTACTGCTCGTGGATGGCATCCCAGCTTTCGAGATCGCCGCGGCCGATACTGGCCCGCAGGTCGTCAGCATCTCTCTGCAGCATCAGCTGCCCCCCGATATTTACCCATTCGGTATCACGGTCGCCGCCCAGGGTGGTAAACAGAGTATCCGGACTCTCGTCGGGATGGGCCTCCAGAAAATCGATTACATTTTTAACCGCATAGAACAGCAGCATCTCCTCGTAGGCGTGATACCCTTCGGCGCTCTTGAGAATATGCACCGGACGGCGGGTCTTCTCCATATTCTCGCCATGCACTATTAGCGCGGGAGGGGTTTTCCGGCTGCCTGCTAAAAACTTGCGACCGCGGGTAATCATCTCCTCGGAACCGGTCTGTTCATTCAGCCCGCCTTCGTCGGCCAGTACCGCCTTGCCGATCCATTTCTCGAGCAGGCGGCGGGCGGAAATAATCTCTTCGACCGAGTCGGGAGCAAAGGCATCGAACTCGATGTGTTGGGTTTTACGGGCGCGTTTATCCCGTTTATGGAATTTCCAGGCGTTCCTGCTGAGGGCATACATGTTGTACATCCACCAGTAGGCCGGCATTACTTCCAGAGTGCCGTCGGTGCTGTTGTTGTTCAGCAGTGAGAATGGTAAGCGGATATCCAGCTCCGCCGGATACTGCCCCTTGGACAACAGCACAAACGAGGCAAAGCGGCTGGAGTGTTTGAGGCTGGTGCACAATCCCGGCCAGAAGCCGCGGCCGGCCTGGATCTCGTTGTCGTTTGCCCGGCTGTTGTGGTTAGAGCCGATGGTTGCACCGGCGGCGATATTGCTCTGTCCCATGACTACCGAAGCAATCAGAAACGAGTTGTTGTGGTGCTGTTCGTGGGCCGGGAAGATCAGGTTGTTGAGCACCTCACAGCAGGAGATGGTCGAATTGTCACCGAGAAAGGAGTTGATGAGACGGGCACCGTATTTGAGGTTTGAGTTGTCTCCCATGATGAAACGCACGGCTTTGCAGCCGTAGAAAATGTGACAGCCGTAGCCGATAATGCCGTTGACCAGCTCAACACCTTCACCGATCTGGCTCGGCTCTTCCTCCGAAGAGTTGATGGTGAGGTTCTTCAGTTTGTTCACACCCTTGATGTAGCAGTGGGCTCCCACCTTCACATCTTTTAGAATCCGCGAAGTTTTTATCACCGATTGCGGCCCGACTGTACCGTAATAACCGCGTTGGGAATCGAAGCGGCACTGGGTCAGCTCTTTCAGCTTGCTCTGCAGCGCTGTATCGTCGCGGTATTTTGCCCACATGTAGGCATCGGCCGGAATCATCCCGTCGAAGGGCAGTACCTGGCGGCTGCCGGTTTCATTCATGATGTCGAGCCAGACCCGGTTCTCCTCCGGTTCACCGTCCTTTATTATTCCGTTGCCGAATTTGGCGTAGTTAGTAGTGTGCATCTCATCGATGTTTGCCAGTATGCAGCGGTCGCCGATGATGTAGTGAGCCAGATAATCCACATTGTGTATGACCGTATCGTCACCGATGTCACAATCCCAGATAAAGCTGTTGCGAATGCCGCTGGGAAGCTGCAGGTCGTGATGTTCCAGGATGACATCCCGAAGGCGCCCTATCCGCACCAGACCACGAAAGCTGTTGTTATGAATGCGGTGGGGGTCGAACTCATCAGAGACGAGTACAGAGGCCCAGTTTTCAGCGGTGTTCCCATTATGCACCAGAATTTCGATTTCGCTGGTTTTCAGATTGCGCCACTTTTCGGGGGATTTTCTGTTTTGCACATTTCGAAGGTGATATTTATCCTTCCCGACGGGAATATACTCGCTGGGAATGAAATCTTTTCCCGGACTGTCTGCCAAGTGTATCTTTATGTTATTCATGCGCCTATTTTAGCAGATACTCCCCACTTTATAAATGATTTTATAGTTTATGCTTTACAGAGCCGAGAATATCTGACTTAATTAGTATAAGTGTATGCAGCGAGTTTTTATAGTTGAAGACGAGATGATACTCAACTATCATCTCTCTCAGTTTCTCGAATCAAAAGGTTACTCTACTGCCATGGCAAGTTCAGGTGAAAAGTGCCTGGAGATGCTTGCCGGCGGAGACATTCCCGATCTGATTTTGATGGATATCAATCTCGGAGAGGGTAAGATGGACGGCCCGACCACTACCCAGAAAATCTACGAGCAATATGACATCCCCGTGGTCCTCCATTCGGCCTATACTGATAAGGCCACCATTGACACCACCCGCGAGATGACCAAGTACGGGTATATCCAGAAGGTACCGGGCAACGAAGAGTTCATAACAGCCACCATCGAGATGGCCATGAAGCTGCATAAATCCGAGCGGGAGCTGAAACAGCGGGAGAGTATGTACCGCGATTTGTCGAACCACCTGCAGAAGGTGCGTGAGGAGCAAAACGCGTATCTGGCCAGGGAGATTCATGACGATCTGGGTCAGTCGCTCACAGCACTGAAAATGAACCTGTCTATTGTGAAAAAAATTATTGAAAATGATACGGAGCACGATAGCAGCAAAGAGAAAATTAAAAAACTGGCCGAGGATATGGATTCAATCCTGAACGGAACTGTAAAACGGGTTCGCAAGATTTCTACCGAGCTGCGGCCGAGTGTGCTGGATACCTCCGGTATCGTTGAAGCGATCGAGTGGCAGATTGACGAGTTCAAGCAGTACTTCGATATCGCAGTGGGATTTCACTGTTCCACCCCTGAGATCGACCTGGATACACACAAAGCTCTCATGCTGTTCAGGATTGTGCAGGAGGCCCTCACCAACAGCGTCCGGCATGGGGAGTCGAGCCGGGTGGATATCGAGATGAACACCAACGATGGGAATATCGAGTGTGCCGTTATCGACAACGGGCATGGGTTCGACCCGCAGGCAACACCGCAGGAGGCATCCTTCGGCCTGCTCGGCATGCATGAACGGGCCGCTCACTGCGGGGGTCGGCTGCACATTGAAAGTGCGCCCGGGCGGGGGACCCGGGTGCAGGTGTGCATTCCGTACATGGAGGAGTCGTGCAAGGAGGACTGAGACATGATAGACGTGCTGGTAGCCGATGATCATGAACTCATCCGCGACGGGTTCCGCAAGCTGTTTGATGAGGAGGAGGATATCCGGCTGGTTGGAGAAGCCTCCTCCGCCGGCAAAACCCTCGAACTGCTGCGGGGCACTCATATCGACATTGTCATTCTGGATATCGGGCTTCCGGATAAGAACGGGATCGAGGTGCTCAAAGATATCAGGGCTGAAAAAATCGATACTAAGGTTCTGATGTTGAGTATGCATCCCGAGATGCGGTATGCCCGCCGGGCCCTTCGTAACGGAGCTGCCGGATATCTGACCAAGGACGCACCGTCGGATACCATAGTCCAGGCGATTCATGCCATCTATCGCAAGGGCAGCTATATTACTGATGCGGTAGCCGAACAGCTGTATCAGCAGATGAAGGGCGACCGGGAGCATATGTCGCATGAACAGCTCTCAGACCGTGAGTATCAGATCCTGCTGCTCATCGGCAAGGGGGAATCGGTCCGCACTATTTCCGAAAAGCTGGGTTTGAGCATAAACACCGTTAATTCGTACCGCCGCCGTCTGCTCGAAAAGATGGATTTCAAAAACAATGCAGAGATCGTTCAGTATGTGACCCGCCACGATTTATTAGAGTAAGCCGGACCTCTCCGGCTTAAGCCGCCGTATGCCACAGAATCTGTGGCATTAAAAACCACACGGTTTGTTACATACAGCACCGGTTGACCTGCCTATACTGACTCCAAAATAGCGTTGCTATTCTAAGGAGATTAGGTGAATCTGCTGATTGCTGATGATTCTGAAATCATTCGAACAAATCTTAAAAAACTGCTCAGTCACTCATTGCACGACACCAGTATCGATGAAAGCAGTACTGTTCAGCTCACCATTGAAAAACTGGGAGCATTAAAGATCGATGTGATGGTCCTGGACATCCAGCTTCCGGACGGAACTGGTTTTGATGTGCTGGACTACCTGAATCATCAGCTCGACAAACCGGTTACCATCATCTTCACCAATTTTCCGGATGAAGTGAATCATGCGAAAAGCATCCAGAAAGGAGCGGATTACTTTTTGGATAAATCTGACGAGTATGAAACTCTCCTCGAGCTCTTGAGTCAGCTCGAGACAATCAAGCCCAGAAGGGAGAAGAATCAATGAAAGAAGAGAAGATTTCTTTCTTTAAGAGCATTGGGGGAAAGATCACCCTCATGTTTGTAGCGGTAGTTGTGCTGGCATTAGGTGCCGTTACTCTGCTGTCGGTGCGCGAATCAAGCGATTCCTTGATGGAGTCTCAGTTCGCACAGTTGCGGGCAATTCGTGAGATCAAAGCCGGACAGATCGAAACCTACTTCGATGACCGGCGCGGAGACATGAATGTCTTAAGTGAGACGGTAGTTTCTCTGCAAAAAGAGGCTTTCAATACGATGAAGGCGGTGCATGCCAATAAACGGGCTGCAGTGGAGACCTATTTTTCCCAGAACAGTGTAAGTCAGGCAGGTCTTTCGACCGGAGGCCCGTTCGAAGCGGCCATGCAGAGTATTTTTGACGATCGCACCGGTCTCGGTGAAACCGGTGAAAGCTATCTGGTTCAGAAGATAGGCAGCCGCTATTACTT
>JAASTM010000371.1 GCA_021767325.1 Spirochaetales bacterium | reverse complement strand
TTGTGCCGTATGCTATTATGATGCTTGTCTTTATACGTTAAGGGTAACGAGGAAAAATGGATTACAAGTTGTATTACTTCACAGGGACGGGCAATACCGCGCGGGCGGTTGCACTAATGCGGGCGGAGTTGGAGAAGGCCGGGCACCGGCTGAACGCCGAGTTCATCACCCCGCATACCGCCCCGCCTGAAGCCGGCTCTTACGATGTCCTGCTGCTGAGCTTTCCGGCGTATGCCTGGGCTCCGCCGGTACTGGTACAGAGGTTTATCCGCCGGTTAAAAGGCCGGGGGCTGGGCTCCGCTGCTGCTACTGCTGCCCGCATGCCCGGGCGGGCAACAGCGGCGCCCGGGCAGCGCCCCAAAGCGGCTGTGTGTGTAGTCGACGGGGGCGGCAGTTTCCAGTGTGCCGATCAGACGCAGCGCATGCTCAGACGGCGTGGGTTTGATGTTGTGGCGACCGGGCGGGCCGGGTATGCCGATAACTGGCGCCAGATGACCAACCCGCCGTCCTCGCAGGAGGGGCGGGCTCTGAATCCTGGCGGAGATGCCCAGGTCAGGGAGTTCATTCGGCATATCCTGAATGGCAGGCGCACATATTATCATACCGGTATCGGCCACACGCTCTGGAGCAGGGCGGTGGCTTGGATCTTCAAATGGCTCGGACGGCCCTTGATGGCCACCTTCTACAGTGCCGACGCCGACTGTATCGGCTGCAGGCTCTGTGCTGAGGCCTGCCCGGTGGGGGCCATTCGAATGACACCGGCCCCAACCTTCGCTTCTCCCGGCGGCGCTCCGCCGGAAAAAATTCCACGCTGGAGAATTTCCTGCGAATCCTGCAACCGCTGTATCAATATCTGTCCGGTGAATGCTATCAATACCTCGATTCCCCGCATGGTGATAGCGGTGATGGTGGTTGCGCTCAGTATCTGGGGGCTCTTGTATGCATGGGAAGCCCTGCTCAGCGGGCTGCCCACGGCGGCGACCGCTTTTCCCGGCCACAGCCTGCTGTTCGCACTGCTAAAAATCGCGTTAGGCTACGCCGGTTATTGGATCGGGGCGGGCTTGATGGGGCCGCTAACGGACCTGTTAGAAAAAATCCCCCCGCTGCGGCGGTTGATGCGGCGCTCTTTCAACAAGCGGTTCAACCGTTATACAGCGGAGGGCTTCAATCCGCGTCAGCACGTGTAATGCTGCCGCAGAAGTCGGGGGCTGCATAGCCCCGGGGACTGCATAGCCTCGGGGACCGTCCGGTTTAAGGAAGCCACTCCTGGACGGCGTCGGGGTTGTTTTGTACCCACTCTTTGGCAACTTCGTAGGCCTCTTTGTCGCTGTCATTCATCATACCCATCATCGTACCCAGCTGCTGGTCGCTGAGCATGAAGTTCTCCAGGAATGCGGTGACATCCGGAAACTGGTCTCGAAACTCGGTGTGGGCGACCGCCCAGGTGTTTTCTACCTCGCCGTAGAGCTTTTTCGGATCCTCGAGAAACTTCAGATCCCAGCGGGCGAACTTCCAGTGCGGTTTCCAGCCGGTCACCACGACCCAGCGGTTCTCTTCGATCGCCCCTTTTAAGGTAGCGGTCATCACCGGTCCGCTGGAGGCCTTCAGGTCGAAATCGAGGTTGTACTCCTCAATCGCCTTATTGGTGGTCTTCATGATGCCGGCGCCTGTGTCGATGCCGATAATCTCACCGTTGAATTTTTCCTTATTCGCGTTTAACTCTGTAATCGAATCGATTTCAACATACTCGGGCACCACCAGTCCGATCCGGGCCCCCTCAAAGGTCTTACTGATTTTTTCCAGGTCTTCGCCGTATTCATCCATGTAGGTTTTGTGGGTAACCGGCAGCCAGGCGTCGACATACAGGTCGTAATCCTGCTGGGCGATGGACGAAAAAATGACGGCAATATCGGCGTAGGTGGTTTCCACCGTGTAGCCGAGCTCCTCTTCTAAAATGACTCTGACAATGTTGGTCATGGCGATACTGTCGGTCCAGTTGACAATACCGAGCCGAATCGTCTTTTCCGCTTCATCCGCGACCTGCTGGTCGCCGTTCTCCTCGCCGCCGCAGGCCGAGAGCAGTACCATTACTGCCACGATAATCGTCAGAAAACTCCACAACTTCTTATTTTTTCCCTCAAAATTCACAATGTGCTCCTTCCCTTATACACGTAAATTTTTAATGTGTATAACTTAAGCATATTAAAAGTAGCCTTTAACGTCAAATTCGCCGCCGCCGGGCCGCCTTGCGCCCAGCTCACCTCATATTTATCATAAAATCATGGATATTATAAAAGATGCATGTCCAGTAGACGGCGGGCCCGTGAGGAGGGAGATGCGGCTTGGCCTGTAGGTGGTTCTCAGTCTGTCCCCTGCGCCGGCACGAGCGGCAGGGTAAGATCGGCCTGAAGTGGCGGGAAGAGTACTGCAACGGCGACTACTGCCGCTGCGAGCGTTTCAAGCAGGAGTCCGCCGGCATACCGCACTCAGACCGCCTGCTGCCCGACGGCAGTTATCTCGAAGGGCCGGGCCGGCCTTAATCGCCCTTCTGCTTGGTCGAGATGCCCAGCAGGCGGTAAAGCGGGCAGACCCCCGAGACAGCGGTGAAGACCAGCACCACCGCGGCGATGCCCAGCAGCAGGGCCAGTATCGGGTGGATGTTCACGGTGATGTTTAGTGCCACGATTGCCACCACCGCCAGAATACGCATGACCTTGTCTGTTTTTCCCATATTCTCTTTCATATCTGTCTCCTTACAGCGGGCCCAGTCTGCCGGGGTCGGCGGCGGTGATCATTCCGCGGGCCAAGGCCAGCACCGGGTCGATCAGAGGTGTACCCTCGAACTGCAGGCCCGGCAGGGCCAGGGGAATCTCGGTGCAGCCGAGGACCAGGGCTTCGGCGCCGGCACCGATCAGCTCGCGCGAGTAGTCGGCAAAGCGCTGTCGGGCGGGCTCGCTGGCCGGGCTGACAGCTTTCAGGCCCCACTCGCGGTGGTAGATAGTTTCATGTAGTTCTTCCTGCCGGCTCGCTTCTACTTCGAGCACCCGGTAGCCGCTGCCCTCCAGCAGACGGCGCCACACGCCGCTTTGTCGGGTGCCGGTAGTCGACATCAGCCCGATGGTCTTGGCGGCCGGTGTCCGCTGCCGGATGAGCCCGATGGTTTCTTCGAGCATGTGCACCAGCTGCAGGCCCGGGCCAAACTGTCGCAGCTCCAGGGAGAACTGCTCGAAGATGACCGGCGCGTGAAAGGTGTTACAGGGCACCCCCACCACCGCCGGTGCGGCCAGGCGGCCGTTGCCGTCGGTTAAGCCGCAGAGGCCCAGCGACACCGCCGCGGCCATATGGGAGCCGGGGTTTTCGCGGCCCTCCTCGAGCAGGTACGCGGTGCGGTCGCCGATAGTGCGGGCTGCCGATATGTGCACCACATCCAGGTGATCGGCGTCGCCGGTGGCAATGGTGTGTTCTATGATTTTGCGGTGCAGCTCGACTCCCGCCATTGGTCCGACGCCGCCGCCGATAATCAGAGTTGTGTTACCCTGCGGATCGTAGGTATGCATAGCTCTCTTGCTCCCCTTGCTGTGATGGGGTACATTATAGCAGGAGTTGCCAAATGGATAAACAGAGTGTCGTACAACGACTGAAAGAGCTTAACGTGTATCACCTGTTCAGCTACCGGCCCGAGGTGAAGGTGGTGCCGGCCGCCCTGCCGGAGGGGGAGACCCTGGAAGCAGCGACCGCCGGCATCAGCAACGGCAAGCGCTGGATGCTGGTGTTCGGACAGAGCCACGTGTATTTTAT
>JAASTM010000370.1 GCA_021767325.1 Spirochaetales bacterium | reverse complement strand
TGGCCCTCTACGAAGAGTCGGCCAAACACAAGGGCATCACCGACAACCCGGTTGCCGGTAAGGCCGATATACTGATTGTACCCCATATTTCCGGAGGCAATTTTCTGTATAAAGCCTGGGCTATGACGATGTCCGCCGACGTGGCTAACGTAGTGCTCGGAGCAAAGGTTCCACTGATCATCACCAGCCGCAGCGATAACGACATGACCAAGTTTCTTACATTATGTGCCAGTGCTGTATACAGTGCACATAAGCTTAAGTAAAACAGAATTTGACAGCAGAATAATTTCAGTACATAGTGTGAGGTTATCATGAACACAACCCTAACCCTTTTAGTAGTCTTACTGGGGAGTATGATAGCGCTGCTCTACGCCGCTCTCAAAACTCGCTGGATTTACAAACAACCGGTAGAAGATGCCAAACTCAAGCGCATCAGCGGATATGTGCAGGAAGGTGCAATGGCCTTCCTGCGGCGGGAGTACCGCGCCCTCATCGCGTTTGTAATCATTGTTGCTCTGTTTTTAGCTGCTGCCAACCGGGGCGCCTTGCGCTTTCAGGCGCTCTCATTCCTGGGTGGCGCCGGGGCCTCGGCACTGGCCGGATATATCGGAATGCGGGTAGCCACTGCATCCAACGGGCGTACGACCCATGCCGCCCGTGAGGGCATCAATCCGGCGCTCAAAATCTCCTTCAGCGGAGGCAGCGTCATGGGGATGAGTGTAGTCGGCCTGGCCCTGCTCGGAATAGGTCTGATTATGCTGATTGCTCTGGCGGTTGCCGGCGATTCTATTCCTGTCATTCAAAAGTCAATTCTGCCGGTGCTATCGGGGTTCTCCCTGGGCGCCTCATCTATGGCGCTTTTTGCAAGGGTCGGCGGAGGCATTTTTACCAAAGCCGCCGATGTGGGTGCCGACCTGGTCGGCAAGGTGGAGGCCGGCATCCCCGAAGATGATCACCGCAACCCAGCGGTAATTGCCGACAATGTCGGCGACAATGTAGGGGATGTAGCCGGAATGGGAGCCGACCTGTTCGAATCCTATGTCGGCTCGATCGTAGGTTCAATGATCCTGGGAATCGCAGTTGCCGGACCGATCGAACTGAAATACCGTACCCTCCTCTTCCCCCTGGTACTGGCAGTTATCGGGATCGTTGCCTCCATTATCGGGGTGGGCTTCGTGCGGATCAAGCCGGGCAAATCGCCGCAGGTTGCGCTCAATGCCGGCACCTTCGGAGCGGCGGGCATTGCCGCGGTGCTGGCCTTGGCGGCCTCCGTGTTCATCATCGGCGGCGCCCCGACCGCCGCAACGGACGCCGCCGCGGCGAATCCTTACCGGGTTTTCTTTTCGGCCCTGGTCGGCATGATCTCCGGCACTTCGCTGGGGCTGCTGACCGAATACTTCACCGGCACCGATAAAAAACCGGTTGAAGCCATCGTCCGGGCCAGCGAAACCGGAACCGCAACCAACATCATTACCGGCGTCGGCATGGGAATGCTCTCCAGCTTCCCCTCCGTTATTCTGATCATCGTGGCAATTCTCGGCGGATCGGCCCTGGCCGGGCTGTACGGTATTGCTATTGCGGCCCTGGGCATGCTGATGACCCTCGGTATTCAGCTGGCGGTAGACGCATACGGACCCATCGCCGACAACGCCGGCGGGTTGGCAGAGATGGCGGAGTTTCCGCCCGAGGTGCGCGGCATTACCGATAAGCTCGATGCGGTCGGAAACACAACCGCCGCCATCGGAAAGGGCTTTGCCATCGGTTCGGCGGCCCTGACCTCAATCATACTCTTCACCGCCTTCCGGCAGGAGGTGGGCATCGAGGTCATCGATCTGATGGAAGTTGATGTGCTGGTCGGGGTTTTGCTCGGGGCAGTCATTCCCTATCTGTTCTCGTCAATGGCTATGAACGCCATCGGAGACGCCGCATTTGCCATGATCGAAGAGGTCCGGCGGCAGTTTCGTGAAAAGCCGGGTATTCTGGCGGAAACCGAAGAGCCGGATTACCGCCGATGTATAGATATCAGCACCACTGCCGCGTTGAAAAAAATGATGCTTCCTGGTATTGTAGCAGCAGCAACTCCCGTACTGATCGGATTTATCGGCGGTATTCACATGCTGGCCGGCTTGCTGATCGGTGTAACCGCTTCCGGAGTAGTCTTGGCAATCTTCATGGCCAATACCGGCGGTGCCTGGGATAACGCAAAAAAGATGATCGAGGAAAGGGAAGTCCACGGTAAAGGTTCCGATGCACACAAAGCCGCAGTAGTCGGAGATACTGTAGGCGACCCGTTCAAGGATACCGCAGGACCGGCTCTCAACATCTTAATCAAACTGATGGCCGTAGTTTCTCTGGTAATTGCGCCGATGCTAAAGTCCTTTTTTGGAGGCTAATAAATGGAATATAAGAAACGCCTGTACCTGATCCTGCACCCCAACCTGGCGCTGGTAGGTTCACAGCTGAATCCCGAGGAGTTTGCCGATCACTACACATCCGGCTCTTCACGCTATTACAGCGGCAAGGTAATATTTGCGGGCATAGACGTTGACTTCCGCCATCCCTACTTCCCGATCGAGGAGATGCTGAACGAACTGGTGCCGCATGAGGACGGCCGTCCGAAGTCCACCAAATTCATCTCGAGCCACCGCGTACTCGAACATATGGATTTCGACGCCATCCAGACCCTCCATTTGGTCAACCCGGAAGGCGATGTGCTTACCCTCGAGCCAGAGGCGATGCGCTGCCCCGGTGAGCAGGATCATGAAATCCGTATCTACGCCGAAATGGCGCCCCTGCGGATGCTGGTATTGAGCGACTACAATACCCGTGAATTCGGGAAATACATTACCAAGCGGGACAATCCCAAGGGAGCCCCGTCCATCTTCTTCACTCAGATCGATCTGGAAATCGAAGAGTTCATCAAAGAGTTCGAGGCTCACCCCTTCAAAGAAGCACCAATCAGGAGTATACATCCTTCACGACTCAGAGATGCCTACCTCGAGCTGAAAAACACTCCCTCGAAGCACACCAAAGGGCTCTGTCTGGACAGCTCCATCGACCAGAGTTCATATAAATATATTCGTGGAGGGTTTACCTTCGCTTCGCAGAAACAGACCAAATGTTTCTACATGCCGAGCCTGGAGGAAATAGAACGCAATAATTACCGCTTCTGGAAGCACATGTAGCTCTTGTAGACCACGCGGGAAGAACAACTCAGCCGCCGGTGCAGCTTTGCATCGGCGCTTTAGAGCTTTCCGAGACTCAAGTCGCCCGAAATCTTAAAAGTGCGGCCATCCCGGTGAACCTCCAAATCCCGATCCGGAAAGTATTCAGGTATCTTTTTCCGGATGAACTGTACGGCATCATCCTCGATCTCCTCTTCCTTCTCATCGGGTACCTCTGACAAGGTAACCATGTCTATGTCCAGGACATAGCCGCGGCCGTGCTCGCTTCCGTAGCCCGCCGAAAAAGACGCGCCGATATTGAACAGTCCGTCAGCTTGTTTGTTTGCGGTTACACCCCGCTTTGCCCTGGCCGGATGCAGAGGGTACATTCCACCGTATTTTTCCTCGAGATAGTCATCCGCTTCATCGAACAGCGCTTTCAGCTTCCTATCGAAATTGGATAATGAATGATGTTCCATACCCTCAAGATAGTAAGGAAGCAGGCTGTCCGACAAGCGGTTCTATTGTGATATCACAGCTATGCAACTTTCATAGCCGCCCATTTCTTCCACTGATACCACTGTTCGGGGAAGCGGGTCACATATTTCTGCCACAAGTGCAGAGCCCGGGTAGCGGT
>JAASTM010000369.1 GCA_021767325.1 Spirochaetales bacterium | reverse complement strand
CTATGAGAGATACGGCCACGGCCGGGAAAATGGCGATGATCGGCAGCCCCATCAACAGCTCCGCCCGGCCGCTGAAGATGCCCAGGAAATCGACGAAGGGCCCGTAAATGAGGGCAACCAGGAAGGCACCGAGGCAGGCGAGGCCGATCCGCAGGGGCGCCTTTATTCTGTCCGGGTAGAGCAGGGCTGCGAGGGCGGGCAGTACAAAAAGCAGTGAGAGGGAGAAGATGTAGCTGGAGCCTGGCAACGCGAAGGCCGAGATGAGTGCGAGCAGTGCGCTCCAGAGGGCTGCCCCCAGGGCGAGTTCGACGGGCCTGCGCTGTTTGAATAGCGCGTAGCCGGCGCTGACCAGGGCGGCGGTGAGCAGTACGAAGGCCAGCGTGTAGAGGGGGCGGTCATAGCTCACGCCAATCAGAAAAACCTGCAGCCGCGGGTCAGTGATTCGCAGGAGATGCCAGAGCAGGCCCGAAAGTACGGTGGCGGCGATTGCAAAGGGCAAGAACACGGCTGCTCCGAGGGCGATTCCTTTCCACTGCAGGCGCCTCCTGCGGAATCCGAGGGCGAGCACTGTGGCCAGCGCCGCGGCGGCCATGAAGGCGATGATAATACCAACCCAGGCCGGATAATGAACTACAAGGCGGGAGAAGAGGTTGAAATAGACTGCATTGCCGCGGCGCAGGTCCTGGCCCAGGTCGAGGTTGCTGAAGTGCCGGGCCAGTGAGAGCATGGTGTTACCATGGTGGTAAAAGCTGGCCGGGTCGAGGTTTTGGATACTGTCGGCCATGCTGTGGTAGGCGGGCACATTGTTCAGATAGACCAGCCCGAGCCCCGTTTCGGCAACGGAGAGAAACTGGTCAAGATCCGACCCGCCGGTTCCGGTGGTCCAGATAAGGTCGTTGGCGAAGGAGTAGGCTACCGGATCCGGCATTACCTGCAGGGCCTCGTCGATGATCCAGCGGTTTTCCTGGCCGGTAACATACAGCAGCGAGCTGCCGCCGCTCCCCATGGCCTCCAGATTGATCGCCACCCTTACATCCTCGGCCCACCTGTGCTGGGTGGCGAAGGAGTTCGATCCGGAGCGGGATGTCTCCTCTCCATCCTCTATGAGAAAGATAATGTCGTTTCTCGGGGCCGGGCCGGCGGCGATGGCGCGGGCGGTCTCCAGCACACTGACCGCGGCGGTACCGCAGTCGCTGGCCCCGGTGGTGGTATGGACGGTATCCAGGTGGCCGCCCAGCAGCACTGCCCCGGTGCTGTCGGTTCCGGGCAGGCGGGCCACCACGCTGCGGGCGCGGGCTGCGTTCGCGTGTCCGGCCTGTGAGCGGACGGAGATGGAGTCGGTGATCTCGACTTCAAAGCCGAGCTCCTGCAGCCCCTCTATCTCTTTTAGCGCATTCAGTTCGGCGGCGATATAGTCACGGGCTGCTGCATAGCCGGGCGTACCCGTTACTCGGGGCTGCCGGGTGATAACTTCCAGGTCCTGCATGGCCCGTTCAAGGGAAAAAGATGGCCGGGCGGGTGCGGCGGCTGAGGTGTTAGCCTTGCGCGCTTCCAGTACCCCCGGCGGATTGTGCAGCGGGTTGATTGAGATAAATGCTCCGAGGATGAGCGCGGCGGCAATCAGTGTTATGGTGGTAATATTCTTCATTTCGAACTCCTGTGAATATGAAATTGGTCCGGCCCGGGCTCGCGCGGGGTGCAAATATGATCGGGTTTGACCGGAGAGCCGGCCGCCGTCCGCGCGCAGCGGGCAGCGGCTGGGAAAGTGTGTGTAGATTAGAACCGGTAGCTGTAGCCCATGCGGCCGTAGAAGCCGTTCAGCTCGCCGTCTTCGGCCAGTTTGGTGCGCAGGGGACCGGTGCCGCGGTAGCCGAAGGCGATGGTGAGGGCGCCGTGGCCGCCCAGCAGCAGTTTGGGTTCGATGCCGGCCGAGTATACCGAGTGATTGACCCGGTCGAGGATTTCGTCGGTCCAGCGGACCTCCTCGCGGTAGTCGCCGGTGTAGCGGTACTGCAGTAGTCCGTTTCCGGTTTCAATCGGCAGACCGATTTCGAGCCATTCGTTGACCCGCAGCTTGGGTTTGATCAGCAGCGCACTGTAGCCCGATTCCAGATGGTACTCGTGGCCGGAGGCGTCCTTTTGCGCTCCGTCTACTTCGGACTGGGCGTAGGCGCTGAAGCCGAGCTCCAGGTAGTCGCCGAACTCGCGGGTGATCTCGGCGCCGATACCGCCCATGGCGTCTCCGCCGGCGCTGGCTCCGCCGAGGATTACGGCGGCATTCCATCGATACTCATCGGCCGCGGCCATCCCGCCTGCAACAAGTATCAGCATCAGTGAAAGGGTAATTAGTTTCTTCATTTGGGTTTCCTCCAGTGTAAAATGTATGCACCGAATATGCCCTGCCGCCGGGATGTTTACAATTGGACGATAGTATGAAAGTACAGGTTCATACTTAAGTATGAGGCCCAAGGGTCCTCCGGCCGGCTACTGGCTGGGGACCAGGGGCGGGCGGGACGCGGAGCGGGCCGCCCGGGCGGGGAGGCCGTCTACAGGATGTGGATCTTTTATATAAATTCCTTGCCTATCACTTTTAGGGACAGTGGTCGCGGCCGCCACGGATATGAAAACCAATTCTCAGGTTCCGGCGGGTGTGCTATGCTGGCGGTATGAATAGTCTAAAGAGAAGTGAGGTAGATGCGGTCGGCGGAGCGGTAATTGACTGGGCTGAGGACAGGAAACTGCACCGGCCGTTGCGGGGGGCTGCGCAGCGCTTTGACGAGCTGTTCGAGGGGACATTGCCGGCGGAGGCCTTGGATACTCTCTATGGGCAGTGTGTGTTGAGCCGGGTGACTGCGTCGGCGAAGAATAGGCGGAAATGTGTGCGGGACAGCCGGGAGCAGTTTGTTGATTCCTTTGCCGGGCTTATGCAGCGGCTGCTGGAGCGGCCCTGGCAGATGGCGGTGTTCCGGGTTGTTGAATTGCACGGCGGCAACCAGCTGACTGTCAGAATTGTCGAAGGCGGCGGGCCGGTGGACGCGGGCCAGCAGGCGGCCGGGGCCGAGAGAGTGCTGATGAGTCCTACCGTCGAGGATCTCTACCGGCGGGGGGAGCGGCTGTTCGGCAGCTTGTTGATCGATGCGGGGGACGAGCTGCATACCTTCGGCGGGGTGTTTTATTATCAGGCTTTTGATGAGGATGATTTTCGGCAGTTTGCCCGGATTGCGGATGCGGCGATGTACCGGAACAAGGGGTTGCGGGCGGTACTGTCGGCCTATCCGGTGGAGTTTGCCGGCTTGTACGCTTTTGCCACCCAGCCCCGATCGGAAATGAAGGGCGAAGAGATGCGCTTGTGCCAGAGCCGGGCCGCCCTGGGGGGACAGAGTTTTGAGGAGCTGGCGGCTGGGCTGCCGAATCTGGAAGCGGACCGGAAGCCGCCTTTTTTCCGTTTGAGCCCGGAGGCGGGTGCTATGAGCGCGAGCGGTTTTTCGAACAACTTTGTTGCGGTGGGCGATGATGCGCGGCAGGTGGTGTGGCTGTACTCTTTTCTGCGCAGCGGGTACGAGAACGGACGCACTGCCCTGCAGCCTCTGATCGAGTTTCCCGAAGAGCCTGAGTGGAGTGTGAGTGTGCCTATGGTTTCGGCCATGGAGGAGTTGCTGGGCTTTGAATCGGAGTTTGAGCAGATTGAACGTGAAATGCTGCCGGAGGACGCCCCGGAGCAGATGGCCTTTATTGAAAGCCTGAATCGGGCGGTCGGCCGTCTATCCCAGGCCATTAACGAGGGCCGGCAGGTAGACCAGCGCCT